>JAUHYY010000018.1 GCA_030426295.1 bacterium | reverse complement strand
TAAGCCAGTATATCTGTTGGGTTTTCTTCTAAAGATCTAATACTATCTTTTATTTCTTCTAATGTTAAATTAAGTGCATTTCTTTCAGCATCTTCTGATTCATCAAGTTCACTTAATCGTTCTTCTAAACCATGTGCCTCAAAAGCACTCTCAAAAATCTCAGCTCCAACTCTAACATTAGTCTCTCTATCAAATCTTGTTTCCATTATAAAAAGTTAAATAGGCCCAAATATACAAGTCCTATGTAAAATGTCAACTAAAGCACCTTCTCTCCTTCAACAAACACATGCTGTACTTCACCAAAGCAGTCAAACCCTTCATAGTTTGACCATCCACATTTTGACTTCAACCAGTCTTTAGTAATTTTAAAGGGTTTTTCAATATCCCAAATTGCAATATCTGCTCTCAGACCTTCTTTAATATAACCTCTGTCTTCAAGTCTATAAATCTCTGCAGGCTTGAAGGATCTTAGTTCAACAAATTTCTCTAGCGATAACTCACCTTCATGAACCTTAGACATTAATAATACTCCAGCTTCTTGTACTGCAGGCATTCCTGATGGAGCTTTCCAATAATCTTGTTCTTTTTCTTCAACAGTATGCGGAGCATGATCAGTCGCATAAATATCTACAACTCCTAGAGCGATACCATCCTCCCACAAAGCATTTCTATCTTCTTTCGACCGTACAGGCGGATTAACTCTCAAGTAAGTGCTCAGCTTATCGTAATCATTTGTAGTAAAAAATAAATGATGGGGACAAACCTCACACGAAAGATTTGTGTAACCTTTTTCTTTGTATTCCTTAACAGCAAATAACTCTTCTTTAGTACTCATATGAGCAATATGCAAACGTGCATTATGCTTAAATCCTACTTCAATAATCTTTCTTGTAGCAGCTTCAGCAACATCATTACCTCGAATCACACTATGAATTTCTGGATCATGAATATCTTTAAACTTTTCAGTATTTTGATTAATCATACATTCACATTCCGCGTGAACTGCAACCAAAGTATCTTTATTTTCACTTAGAAGTCGGTCCCATAAATCCTTATTATCGAAAAGTAAGTTACCAGTACTACTCCCCAAATAAGCCTTAATACCAGCAACACGAGGATGCTTAGTTAACTCAGGCAAGATATCTAAATTATCAGGAGTTGCCCCGACATAAACTTTCATATCGCAGATTGCTCTTTCATCTACAGCCTTCAACTTAAGCTCTAAAGATTCCTGATCAATAGTTGGAGGATTACTATTCGGCATTTCAAAAACTGTAGTCACTCCACCATGAATAGCTGCAGTTGTACCAGTTTTATAATCTTCTTTATGCGATGCACCAAGGTCTCTCATATGCACATGCACATCAATAGCCCCAGGCAAAATAAACTTCCCAGCAGCATTGATTACTTCTTCACCTTCTTTAGCTTCAAGGTCATGACCAATTTCAGAAATTAGACCGTCATTAATTCGAACATCAAGTTCTTTACGACCATCATGATTTACAACTACTCCACCTTTAATTAAGAACATAACAATTTCTTTAACAATGCCATTCTAACTGCAACACCACCTGCTAATGCCTCGAAATACTTAGCTCCTTTCCAATCATCTACTTCTTCAGGAATCTCATCAATTCTTGGTAGAGCATGTAATAAAGCTGCATCCGGGCAGTTAGTTTCAAGCAGTTCACGAGTTAGAACAAAGTATGCTTTGAGTCTTTCATATTCAGACTGATCATCAAAGTACTCTACTCTAACCCTAGAACTATAAATGGCATCAACGCCACTTAGAGCCTCTTCAATTGTTTCACATTCTTGGTATTCAATACCTTCATATTTTGATTCTTCAACAAGCTTCAAACTTGGTGGCGAAAGGAGTTTCGCTTTTCCTCCAAAGTTAGATAGAAGCTTCAAGAGCGCATTCGATGTTCTACTATTCTTTAAGTCACCAATGTAAGCGATTGTAAGACCATCAAGTTTACCGAAAGTTCTATAAAGCTGATAAGCCTCGAGCAGTGCTTGAGTTGGATGATCAGCAGGTCCGTCTCCACAGTTAATTACTGGAACAGATGCACCTTCTGCAAATTCTTTTGCAGATCCTGCTTGTTTATGTCTAATCGCTACAACATCCGCATAATTACTAATCACTTTTGCTGTATCTTTTAAGGACTCCCCTTTTCTTAATGATGAATACTCTTCTCCAACAGCAGTAATTACTCGACCTCCGAGTCTAAGCATCGCAGTTTCTGTAGAAAGTCTTGTTCGAGTTGATGGCTCATAAAACAAAGCAGCTAGGATTTTACCTTCAAGTTCATTTGAAGAACCTTTACAATTAGCTAAATCATAATAAGAGTCTGCAGACTCCATCAGTTCCATAACTAATTCTTTTGTAAGCTCTGATGTTGAAAGTAAATTTTGCATACTAGAAAAGTGTATAAACAAATGGAGCAAGGATTGTTCCTTGAGTGAAAATTAATAGTGATCCAAGTAAAATCAACACGATCAGAATCGGCGCAAGCCAAAATCTTTTTCGGGAAAACAAGAACCTTATGAGGTGCCCTAATGTTTTTAATCTCGCCATATCTTATTCAAGATAACTATTTATTTTTTGTAAGATAGCATTAGCTGTAACTTGATGTCCATAGCTTGTGAAATGGGTATCATCTTTTGCAAAGTAAATCTGTTCTTTACGCTTATCAAACTGGAAAATCGGGAGCAAATCTACAAAGTCGATTCCTTCTTCAGTGAAAAAATCAGCAAGTCTATTTTGAGGTCTCTTCGAATCAAATGCTTCTTGCCCAAATGGCATACCTGGATATTTGTCCCAATAAACTTTAGAAACTTGCACATCCATAGGAATAATAGCTACAAAAAACTCAATTCCTCGCTGATCTAAAGCTTCTTGAATCCCCTTGAGATAGCCCTCTGTTTCAGACCAATAAATCTCTAAGCTTGGATCTTGAGATGGATGTTCGGCGGACAAGAACACTGGCCAAGTCAAAGTCGGATTTTCATTTACATACCAACCCATTTGCCGACGAAAAGCCTCCCACTTATTAGATAAGTTATATAAAGCATGCGATACAGGCTCAGGTGTAGACAAAGACTGTAGAGTCTTATCGTCTCCAACAAAAACTTCATCATCCTCAAGCATAGCTGGAATCCCATTATCATCAAGCAACACATTATGCCGTCGAAGTTCAGTTACATCGTTGCCAACAAAGAAATTCAATACAACCAAGTCAGGCTCAATCACCTTGTCATCACCCAAAACATACTTATTCAAATATGCAGAATGATTATCAGTAGTGAATCCAATAGTACCTTCATTATATAAATCATACCCCTTAAGTTCCTCATCAATCAGAACCGGGAAAATTTCAGACTGTTTTGCATTGATTCCAAAAGTAAAAGAGTCACCAAGCATCAAAATACTCTTTTCAGCATCAAGCTTAACAGTGTCTCTATGACCAAAAGCATTAATAACTAAGTTCTCACCATTGTAATCCTCTATCAAAGAATTTGGCTCATGCTCCCAACCCATCTCTTCACTATCTGTAAAAATCGGAAGTCCAACTGCCGTTTTTGAATCGAAATTAAGTGCATTATTAACTCTCAAATAAACTTCATATGCACCAACAGCAATCACTGCAAAAACTACGAGTACAGCAAGATTCACATAAAAAATCCTCTTAAACTCACTAAATTTAGTTCTTCTTTTTCGAATACTTCTTAGTTAAATAGTAATTACCTAAAACAAGTACATCCATCTCAGTCTTCATGAAACAATTGTAAGCTTCCTCTGGAGTTCGCACAATAGGTTCTCCTCGAACATTAAAAGATGTGTTTACTGTAAGGTAGTATCCATTCCTATCACCTATTTCTTTAATCAAGTTGTAGTATTTTTCATTAACATTTTTATCAACAGTTTGGATTCTTGCCGATCCATCTACATGAGTAATAGCTGGCAACTTATATTTATGCTCATCTTTTACTGGTGCAACAATTAACATAAACGGACTCTCTTTACCTTCTAACTCAAAGTAGTCATCTGCATGCTCTTTCAAAACAGAAGGAGCAAAAGGTCTAAACAATTCACGATGTTTAATCTTTGCATTCAAAATATTTTGCATCTCTAAATTAGTCGGATCAGCCAAGATAGATCTATGACCCAATGCTCTAGGACCAAACTCTTGTCGACCTTGGAACCATCCAATCACATTACCATTAGTAATAGCCTCAGCAGTAACCTCTACTAATCGTTTATCATCAAATCTTTCATAAAGGATTTCATGACTATCCAAAAATTCTCTTATCTCGTCATCACTGAAATCTGAACCAAGATAAACATCTTCAAGTCTAAATCTTTCTTTATTATCAAGAACATGATTATAAACATAGAAAGCAGCACCAACTGCTCCTCCAGCATCACCAGCTGCAGGCTGCACATAAATCTCTTCAAATGGTGTCTCTCTAAAGATCCGACCATTAGCCACACAATTAAGCGCTACACCTCCGGCCATACACAAGTTCTTACACTTATATTTCTCGTACAAAGTACTTGCCTGCTTAATCAAAATTTCTTCAGTAACCTTCTGAACACTAGCTGCCAAATCAGCATGATACTGAAAACACTTCGATTCTGGTTTTCTTGGCGGACCAAAAAGCTCAACAAACTTCTTACTGTAACTAACCATACTATGCTGAAAAGCAAAGTAATCCATATTTAAATGAAAACTTCCATCTTCTTTGATATCAACCATCTTACAAATTCTATCAATATACTTTGGCTCTCCATAAGAAGCTAATCCCATAACCTTATACTCATCTGAATTAACTTTAAACCCAAGAAATGCTGTCATAGTACTATACAAAAGCCCAAGGGAATGCGGATACTCTAACTTTCGGTCAAAGAAAATATCGTTTCCTTTTGCATAGCCAAGTGCAGAAGTAGTCCACTCACCTACCCCGTCAGTCGTAAGCAAAGCCGCTTCATCAAAATCAGAACAGAAATAACTCGAAGCCGCATGCGACAAATGATGATCACAATACATAATCTGTGCTTTCTTTGCCTTCTTATAATTGCTGTTCCAGACATGACTAAACCAAAGCTTTTCTCTAAGCCAAACAGGAATCGCCTTAGTGAACCAAGACCAAGTCTTCGGATAAAACTGCAGACTATTCATCAAAATTCTTTCAAACTTATTGAAAGGCTTTTCATAAAAAACTACATAATCGATATCTTCTTCAGTGATACCACCTTTCTCTAAACAAAAATCAATAGACCTCTTCGGAAAGTCAGGATCATATTTTTTTCGAGTAAATCTTTCTTCTTCTGTAGCAGCAATCAACTTACCATTTTGAACTAAGCAAGCTGCAGAATCGTGATAAAAACACGATACACCAATAATATTTACTTTCTTAGTCATAATTCTTAATACGGCAGTTTAATAGTTTCTAAATCAAGATTACTTTCTAGCTCATCAACCTCTTGCCAATAAGTTTCTGCTTCTCGATCAAATGTTGTATCTACAAATTTCTTTCTAAATACAAACCCCACGGCACGAACCAACAATACAACCGTTGAATACAAAACAGTTAAAATAAGGAAAGTCATTATCGAACCTAAGAAATCACCGAAAGCAATAAATCCTCTATAAAATCTCTTCAGAAACTCCATTAATTCGTAACTCTATTAAATTCTATTTTATTTGTCTGTTTCTTTTTAGCCCTAATCGAACTAAAAGACAAAGCCATTTGTTCATTTTTAATATCACAAAGGACTACTAGTTTACCAGAACTTTTGAAATCTCCCTCACTTTCACAAGAATTTTTTAAAAATCCCACAGATTTGTAACTTATAATAGTAGAACTATCAAAAAGCGCATTGCTTTCACTATCAACTAAATTAGCAGTCAACCGCAATGACCTAGCATTCTCAGAATAACTAAATTTTACTTCATCATCTAAATCAGTAACCTTCACCTCCCTACCTAATCTTTCATTATCTTCATTTAAAAACTCAACTAAGTAACTAACACCCCAATCTTTTTCTTTCTCAACTTCAACAAAAATATTACCTGTAGCATTACCAGAATTAAAGCCAACTATCGTTACAACTATTAGTACCAAAACAAAGAAAGCGATGACTAAATTTCTTTTCATAAATCTATAGTTATATATTCTGTAGCTAAAGTATAATATCATCTTGAAAGGAAACGCTACTTGATTTACAATCACCAAAAAAACAATCTATGTCAGAAATTAAAAAGATAAAACTAGTACTCGAAGACGGAACCGAATACGTTGGTGAAAGCTTCGGTGCTTTTTGCGATTCATATGGTGAAGTTGTTTTCTCAACAGGGATGGTAGGTTACCCAGAAGGTATTACTGATCCATCATTCAAAAAACAAATTCTGATCTCAACATACCCGCTAATCGGTAACTATGGGGTACCTGACGTTAAACATGATGAAAACGGAATCATTAGCAACTTCGAAAGCGATGAAATTCAAATCGCAGGACTAATCGTTACTGACTACTCAAAAGAATACAATCATCACGAAGCTACTAAATCTCTATCTGACTGGCTTAATGAACATGACGTACCAGGAATTACTGGAATCGACACAAGATCTTTAACAAAAAAGATTAGAGAAAAAGGAGCTATGCTTGGTGCAATAGTTACAGAAGATAGAAAACCAAGAGACATCAAGTTCCAAGATCCAAACAAAGAAAACCTAGTTAGCATGGTTACAACTCGTGAACCAAAGATTTATGGATCAGGAGACAAAACAGTAATGCTAATCGATTGCGGAGCTAAGCTAAACATCATTAGAAATATCGTGAACCGAGGATTCAGAGTAGTTGTTGTACCTTGGGATTACGATTTCTTGAACTCAGAACATGAATACGATGGAATATTCATCTCAAACGGTCCTGGTGATCCAGCAATGGTTAAAACACTTATAGACAGAATCAAGAAAGCAATGGAACAAAAAATACCAGTAGTTGGTATCTGTCTTGGGAACCAGCTTCTTGCACTTGCTGCTGGAGCAAAAACTTACAAACTTAAATACGGACACAGATCACAAAATCAACCATGTATCGACCTAGAAACAGGACGATGCTACCTAACAACTCAGAACCACGGGTTCAACATCGATAGAAAATCTATCCCTAAAGGTTGGAACGTATGGTTCGAAAACGCTAACGACGAAACAGTAGAAGGAATCAAACATGAATCACTTCCTTACGCATCTGTACAGTTCCATCCAGAGAGCTTCCCTGGGCCAACTGATACAAACTACATATTCGACGAGTTACTTAAACTTCTATAATGGAATTCATTTGTTTAGACATTGAAACAACTGGCCTCGACAATACACGAGACAGCATAATTGAGTTTGCTGCAGTCAGATTCACTGAGACAGAAATCTTAGATGAATACCAAACATTCATTGACACAGATGCTGAAATCCCTCCAATCGTAGAGCACCTAACTGGAATCAAAAAAGAAATGCTCGAAGGAGCACCAGAACTTGAAGAAGTAAAACAAAAAATTTACGAATTTTGTGGACACCAACCTATCATGGGTCACAACATTAACTTCGATCTTGGATTTCTAGACTCAAACAATATTACACTCCCAAACATCCGAATCGACACACTCCCTATCTCGCAAGTCTTAGTTGAAGATTCACCAAGTTATTCACTCGAGACGCTCTGTCGAAACAATAACAAAACTCATCAACCATCCCACAGAGCAATGGATGACGTAAAAGCAAATGTCGAACTTTTCCAAGATTTCTTAAGGCAAATCCAAAACCTAAATCCACACCAAGCTTATTTATGGAACAAAATAATCCAAAATTCTGCATCTGACATAGCAAGTATATTCAGTGACTACATTCCAAAAAAGCAAACTGAACCAAAATTCAAACCTCTTTCTGAATCTCACAACGAAGCAAAAAACAATCAGTCAGAAAACCAAGAAATCAACTTCAAAGAAGGTCTAGATTTCTCAAAGATTGAAGATAACTCACTAATAGTAACAAGTAGAAATAAAGTAGATAAATACAAAAACGAGTTCACAGTACTGCCAAGAATCTGGAGCTTAATTTCTCCAGTTTATTTCTTACAAGAAATCGAAAAAGGAATGCTAACTCAAGAACAGACTTACCTACTCCTAAAAATCGCAACAAGAATCAAAGAAGACGAACCAATCTACAAAACAGATCTAAAAATATTTGGCGAAGACCATGAACACATAAACAACGTACTTTACGAAAAGTACATGATCCCAAAATCAGAAAAACCATACCTAGTCGACCACCAAACATTCTTCACACTTAATCAACGAGGAGACCTACCAAACGTCGACACTGTCTACTTTGACAATCTGCCATTCCTTGAAGAAAAACTTATTCGAAGCCAAGAAAAAATAATCTCATTACACAGAACTGAAAACGGCGAAATCACAGATGACACTACAGTACTCTTCGGACAACTAGGAATGTACCTAAACAGAATTTTTACTGACACTTCAAATCCATTCGAACACCTAATGCTCGAACCAATTGAAGCTCAATCAACAAACTTCAGAAACTTCTTAACTCAAGTAATTGAACTCACAACTAACGAAGAACTAAAATCAGAAGTAGAAGAACTAAAATCAAACACTGCCTACTACTTAATCTGGGTAAAACTTAGCGACGGCCAAGCCCCAACAATCCACTTCATCGAAAAAGACATAGAATTCGACCTAGAAGAAATCCTAAAACAAACAGGTTACTCAAACATCCAAATCTGTAACCCAGCTTCAGACTCAACTCCTTTCTTTATAAACACCAATGAGTCATACCCAGAACCAAACAAATTCGGTCATGACGACGAGGTAATTAATCAAATCAAATCACAGTTTGATAACATTGAAAAAGAAGGACTTATCCTCTCTACATCAAGAGCACAAATGACAGACATCCACTCAAAACTTGCTCAACACTTCACAGATAAAGGAATCAACCTTCTAACCCAAGGAGTATCTGGCAGTAAAGGTAAAATCCTCGATAATATTGAAAATCGAGAGGCTCCAGTAATCTTAGTCTGCACATACCAATTCTTCTTAGCATTCCGCCCTGCTCTCCACGAAATCGAACAAGCAATGATCACACGAATGCCTATGCTATTACCAAATCATCCATATTACGACTACCTAAAAAAGCAGGTCAAAAACGACTTCGAAGAACTAGTAATTCCCCGAGCTGCAAGCTTATTCTACGAAATAACAAACCAAATCTCAGAACTAAGCCCTGAAACAGACTCAATCACCTTAATGGACAAACGACTAGAAACAACAGGCTGGGGAATAAAAATCAAACAAAAGTTCCCTACTAATTTGGTAAGTGAAATACAAAACTAAGCATTAAAAATGAATACTGCAGTATTAATCGCAACAGTCGGTGTATTTATCGGTGAGCTATATGGAAATATGGTTGGAGGCGGAAGCTTAGTAACTCAAGCAGTATTACAAAACATTCTTGATTTTGACATCAAAACTGCAATGGCATTAGACAACACTGCTGTTATCGGATCAAATATTGGAATGTTATTAATGCTTAGTAGAAAATATAAAGTTAAATGGTGGTTTTTTATTTTCTTAATTTTTCAGGCAATAGGAGCATTCTTAGGAGCTGAAATTTTAATTTCGATTAATCCAGATTTACTTAAAACTATATTTATAGCATCAATAATTCTACTGGTAGCACATAATCTTTTTTCAAAAGAAACTGAAGAGAATAAAAAAGAATTCATAGTAAACAAAAAGAACATTGCGTTACTAAGCTTAGCAGCCTTGTTCACAGGAGCATATAATTCAGCCTTTGTTATTGGAGACTGGATAATAGCGCTTTTGATCTTAACTAATATTTTCTCGATAAAATATCATGAAGCTATATTTCTATTAGTATTCACATTGTTCTTTTCTCAACCAATTGCAGCATATAAATACTATTCAAGCGGTCTCATTGATATGAACTTCTTAGTACCTATGATTATAGCAACATTTACTGCAGGAATAATATCAGCCTTTATACTAGAAAAGATTCATTCAAAAAAACTCGAAACATTTCTAAAGTACCTAAGCATTGGCTTAGTAATTTATTTATTAATCGGATTAATCTAAGTAAAACTAATGAAACAATCCTCAAAAACAGATGAACGAATCGCAAACATGTCTTTTGCTTCTGTTTACCCTCATTATATAAATAAAATAGAAAAGAAAGGCAAAACAAAAAAAGAACTAATTGAAGTGATCGAATGGTTAACTGGATTTAACCAAAAACAACTAAAAAAGCTAATAGACGAAGAAGTAAGCTTCGAAGAATTTTTCAAACAAGCAAAATTAAACAAAAACGCTCACCTAATCACAGGTGTTATTTGTGGATACCGAGTAGAAGACATCAAAAATCCACTCACTCAAAAAGTAAGATACCTAGACAAGCTAGTCGATGAACTAGCCAAAGGAAAACAAATGAGTAAAATACTAAGAGAAGCATAACCCTTCACTCATGACTCCTAAAATAGAAACAGGTGTAGTCCACGAAGTCCCAGATGACATCAAAAAGATGCTTTTAGCAGATTTAGAAGTACTAGAAAAATGGAACAGCCTAACTCCCCTCGCAAGAAACGAATGGATCTGCTGGACAACGATCGTAAAAAAAGATGAAACAAGAAAAGAACACGTAGAAAGAATTGCCACTGATTTAAAAGCCGGAAAACGTCGACCATGCTGCTGGCCAGGATGCCCACACAGGAATCCAAACGCAAAAAAATGGTTTAAATAAACTGCAATTTGCCATCCTTACAGACTAAATGTAATCTTAAATTACTATTTTCAACCATCCCAAATGAACACTCAAAAAGGGCTCTACAACGTAAACAAAGGAATACTATGGCTATACGTACCATTCCTACTATTTGTTCTAAGTATTTTCGCATTCGCAATGTCAGGTTTATATCTATCAGAAAGCGCAAACCTTCACGATGAAACGCTCGAACAACTCCTAATTTTCGGACTAATTGTAATGCTAGTACTTTTCATAAGCATTCCGATCGGAATATACAAATGCCTTAAATACCTAAAGTACTCTAACATCGACCAAAGTTCAGATTTCGATGAGAGATCAGGCCGAGGCGAACATTCAGAAATTCCTGACGAAATTAAAGGTTGGAACTGGGGCGCAGCAGGAACAAACATAGTCTGGGGTCTTTCAAACAACGTTTACATTGCGCTCTTATACATGCTTCCATACGTTGGATTTATAATGATATTCGTTCTAGGTGCAAAAGGAAACGAATGGGCATGGAAACAAAACCAATGGGAAAGCCCGCAAAAATTCCTAGAAGTGCAAAACATGTGGAAAAACTGGGGAATAGCATTCTTTATACTAATGCTGCTATTTAGCCTTCCAGGAATCGTTTTCACGATTATGGGCGAAACATCTAACTTCTTCTAATGCAAAAACCGAAAATCCTTGTTGTAGGAGCAGGTCCAACAGGCCTAACTACAGCACTCAAATTTGCTGAAGCAGGTATTAAAGTAGATATAGTAGAAAAAAGAGAAGAACCAAATGAATTTTCAAAAGCCATAGGTATAATGCCAAAAACACTAGAACGTTTAGGCAAAAACATAACTAAAAAAATCCGCAAAGAAGCTATGCCTTTCTACAAATTGCATATTCATCACGGAACCAAGCGACTTCTGACTACAAACTTTTATAAAAAAGTTAGTGCAAAAGAAATAATGATAGGAATCCCACAAAATAGAACAGAAGAAATAATCCGCGAAGAATTAGAAAAACACGATGTAAAAGTACAGTTCGGTAAAGAAGTACAAAAAGTCAGAACATCAGATACCCAAGCTGATGTTAAATTTGTAGGCGATAGAAAAACTTACTCGTACGACTGGATAGTAGCCTGCGACGGAGTAAACTCAACCACCAGAAAACAACTCCGAATTAAATACGAGGGGTTCACAGTCAAAAAAACCTGGTCAATTGCAGACGTAAAACTAAAAGAAGACACCTACGACGACAAAACAATATCTGTGTGGCTACACTTCAAAGGAATACCAGATGGGCTAGCCGTGTTCCCTATAGACGAAGATCGGATCAGAATTTTATCTTCAACTACTGACAGTTTAAAAAATATTCCCCTCCCAATAGAAATCGAAAAAGTATACCGAGAAGGAACTTTCAAAATAATTGTAAAACAAGCTAAAACATATAAGAAAGGCCGCGTACTTTTAGCAGGAGATGCAGCACATGCACATTCCCCTGTTGGCGGTAAAGGAATGAATCTCGGAATCAAAGATGCTGTTGAAGCAGTAAACGCAATCACCACAAATACTGCTGATAAATATGCAGAAGAAAGAAGAAAACATGCAGCACAGATAATCAAAACTACTGAAAGAGCAAGAAAGCTGATAATGGCAAAGAATCCAATTCTAAAAGTTCTTATCAGAACTGTCTTAAGAATCATAAATAAATTTGAACCTCTTCAAATAATGTTCATCAAAAGCATGAGTAAAATTAAATAAACTACAATGAAAGAAATAAAATTAGACACAGATCAAAAGTTCATAATCAATGGAGTCGAGTACAACAATATCAATGAAATTCCTGAAGAATTCAGGAAAATGATAGACAAAGACAAAAACGGAATAATTGATTTCACTGAAAATAAATCTTCAAACACCATAGAAGCCAAAGACTACAAAAAAGTAAGGACCTACAAAAGCAACCATCCTCAAATTAACAACCTAGACAACCAATCAAGAATTACAGCAGTGATCATTAGTCTAATCATTGGTTTTGTTGCTGGATACATAGTAGCAACTATTGGACTATTGCAATAAAAGTATCTAAACCACACTTTATAAGATTTGCAACAAAGTGTTACTGCCTCTACCAATAAAAATTTAAAAACTTATTGACTTTTGTATAGGCCGATTCTAGAATGCCCGAAGCTTAGTTAAGTAAGCTATATTTTTTGCGTACCCAAAGTTTGTAAAAAGCTCTACGAATGAACAAAAAAGAAACATCGAAACTAGAGAAAATGATGTTCTCAGAGCACTACAAAATTACATTCCGAGTAATCGCAATAACAATATCAACAATGGCAATTCTTGCCGGAGGCGGATATCTAATCGATAAACAACTAGAAACTTATCCGACAATATTTATTATCGGACTAGTACTCGCCTTCCCTATAACTCAACTAGTCATTTACAAGACGTTCAAACAAGTAACTGACAAAGTAGAACAAGAATCTAACGTTAAACACTAATGTACTTCCTCAGTAATATCCCAGAAATTAAACTAAACTCAGATGTTCTTTTCAACATCGGTCCAGCGGGAATTACTAGTAGTATGTTAGCAACTTGGCTTGTAATGCTAATTCTAATTGGATTCGCACTATATGTAAGAAAAGGAATCGGGCTAGTACCTACAAAAGCACAATTAATTGTAGAAGAAGTACTGGCTTTTTTTGATGAAAAACTAGAAACAGCGTTTGGATCTAAAGAAGAAGCACGAAGATTTACTCCATACATTATTACAATGTTCCTTCTTTTCTTTATCGCTAATCAATTCTCAATAATCCCTATCATTAGTAGTATTACTACAGAAGGTGGAGCATCTCTATTTAGAACTCCAACTGCCGACTTTAGTCTCCCAATCGCAATTGCGCTACTGACAGTTATTATTGCGCACATTATGGCTCTATCAATCGCACCACTTAAACATCTTGGTGGATTCGTGCCATTCTACAAATTATTCCAAATCAGAAAACTATCAGATATTCCAAATACTTTCCTTGAGATTTTCTTAGGACTACTCGACATTATCGGGGAAATCGCAAAG
>JAUHYY010000017.1 GCA_030426295.1 bacterium | reverse complement strand
CCAGCACCACCAGTTGAACTAGCAGAACCACCACCACCACCTGAACCAATAGTATCTGGATCATCAGGATCACAGTATGCAGCCCCTCCAGGATTATCATCATTACTAGATCCATCCCTTCCTACACCGCCATCACCACCATGTGCACCTCCACCTGCACCTTGGCTGCCACCAGTCCCTGTGCCAGCACCAGGACCATATCCAGATCCATAAACTGCACCACCATTATAGCCTAGGTAATTTACATTTATTATTGCACCTGTTTGTACATCAATGTCACCAGTAGCAGTAACTGTAAGTGTATTTGTTTGGGTTGTAGTGTTATCTCCATGAGTCAGAGTTACCCCACTTTCAATAGTCAAAGAAGCTAGTGTCATCTCACCATTGAAAGTAAAAGTACAATCAACACCAGTACCAACATTTAGAGTAAGATCAGCCCCAGAAGTGAATTCAGTGCCATCAGAATCTGTATAAACACCTTGAGTAAGTGTTCTACTCCCACCTGCGTTACAACTAATTGTTTCAGCTGCAGCAAATGTTGTAGGTACAGCAATAAATAAATTAGCAGTTACTAATGTGAATGTTGTAAATATTGAGGTTAATCTTTTTAGCAGGAATTTCAATTGAGACGTTTTATTAAAAATTATCTAATAATTATACTCTTGCATAAGCTTTTGAGCAACATCTTTTACCCTGTTTTTGCGTCTAATTCTATATCCAAAACTACCTGCTAGTGCAAATATTAAAACAACAATAATTACTTGATCTCTATTCAAACTAAATTGCTCAGCAGAAACATTTTCAACTTTTTCATCAACAACAAAATTAACTTCTAAACTATCAGAAATTTCATTTGTTTCAGTATCAATTGTTGTTAACAGAAGTCTATGTTCCCCAGGCTCCAGCTCTTTAGGTGGCACTACAACTACTCTTCCAGCTGAACTATCTGCAAGTAAAACAGACGAGAATATCAAACTGTTCCACTTAGCCTGTACTATACATTGTCCAAATGCAACACAGCCCGTCGGATCAACGGTAGTAGCGGGCATAGTACCTACAGAAGGATTAACCACAACTTTATTATCTTCAATGTACTCGAAGCTATTATTCTTAAGTCCTGCGAAGTCATAAAGTTTTGGACTACCAATTTGATATCCATCACTAATTTCTAAGTCATATCTAGTAATGGTACCAGTATTATCTTCAATCCTGATTGTGTGCTCGCCAACTCCTGGATCAACTTCAAGCATATAAATATCGTTATCAGCCTTAACTAATCTTTCATTACAGCTAGACTCAAAAACCGTATCAGAATTTTCAATGTAGCATCTAACATTGTTATCTTGAGAAATAGAACCAGTAATCGAAACTTTCCCTGCAGATTTTATAATTTTATTTGATCCGTCACTTGATCTTTGACCAGTCACACCAATTGTAAACGAGTCATCAGATACTTCTTTAACATTAGTAAATGTTAGGAAAACTTCAGCAACATCATCTATGCCATCACCATCATAATCACTATCAGAAATGCCGTTACCATCATCTATGCCAAGTATTCTTTCGAAATAATCTGGTAAGCCATCTCTATCACTATCAGCATTAAAATCAATATTTGTGTTTACCTTTACAAAGACACATCGACCATCTAGAGTTTCAATTTGAGCGTTAACAGCATCAATATCTGATTCAATGGTCGCTACACGAGCCTTCATTTTTAACTTTAGAGCCTCAATCTGATCATCGTATTCGTTTTCAATTTTTATCACCTCTGCTTCAAAATTATTCTTAACAGATTCTTGCTCTTCCTTATTTCTATCGGACTGCTTAATACCTTTAATGATAGATTTATATTCATCTTCTAGGTCACGAACAATTCTTCTTCTTTCCTTTATAAGTCCATCTTTGAAGAAATTAAACTCCTTTTCAATATTTCTTAACTTTTGCTCAAAACTCTTAACGTTATATTCAAGCGTGCATTTGTACTCTCTTTCTTCTTCAAATGATTCAAATGTTACAGTAGCACTATCGCCTTCAGATTCATCAGGATCCACATCAGAATTGTTATCAACCAAACTATCTAAGAAATTATCAATGCCATCTGAGTCAGATTTAGTCTCCGTTTCAACTACATCAATAGTTTTTTCTTCATATTCTTCTTCCTTATCATCAAACAGTTTTTCGAAAAAGGATCCTTCATCTTTATCTTCTGTTTTCGAGTCTTCAGTTTCAGGGTTAGTCTCTTCGGACCCATTCTCATCATTAGATGCTTCAGAAGATTCTGTTGATTCACTCTCTGAAGTAGGTTCTTCCTCTATTGACGATTCTTCAGTGTCGCTATCGTCATCTTCTGTTGTATTGTTATTATCATTATCACCACCTAGACTACTACTTCCTGGATTACCACTCGTATCATTATCAGTAATATTTAAGGTCATATCATCAAGGGTTGCCGACGAATATGCACCTGAAGCAGCAGATACTATAAATGAGATCGTACTAGTATGTGTTTCAAGTTCAACCTCACTATCATCAACTGCTGTCATGGTGACGGTTTGAGGAGTGCTATAGTTACCACTTGTAAAAGTTAATACAGAAGGCGAAGCTGAAGATTGTGCATCCGTGCCTACAGTAATAGTTACATCTACTCCTGGATCAGAAAGTAGGACTACAGTGAAAGTATCTGTTTCACCTTCAGCAATTGTCCCAGAAGTTAGAGCTGATCTATTTATGCCAGGAGATTGAGTACTTGTAGCTGTAAATGAGGTGCTCGAATCAACAGTATTTGTACTTTTCTGAAGCACAATGTTATCTATATCTATAGTTAACTCATCGCCACCAGTATCGGTATAAGCTGCAAGCTCAACTGCAGCAATATTACTGAAGTCAAATCCTGGGCAATCTCCAAATGTACCACTTTCAAAATCATCATCGCAGTCAAATTCAGCACTTATAGTTACAAACTCATTATTTGTAAAAGCAGTGTCAGCAAAGTTTTTCCTCACAGATTTACTAGACGAATCTTGAAGTAGTATTGCAAAGTACTCAAAGTCATTAAATATCCTTGGAGGAATTTTAAACATACCACCATCTAAAAGAGTAGTATCGTTAACTCTAACATCTAAGCTTAATGTATAATCAGACCCATCAAAACTAGGGTCATTAGTATTAAAGAAAGCAGCAGCAGTTTTATACGAAGAGAACGTATTACCTGATGTCGTTGTAGCTGCTCTGATGTACTTAGTAGCATTAGTACCAAGTGTCCAGGTTGCTCCAGCTCCTGCAAAAGTCCAAACATCACTAAGCATATCTGAGTCAGCGTAAGATTGAATATCATCAAGAATCGTTACAAAATCAGTTGTAATATTTACCGATAAAGTTGCTGTTGTAGTTCCGCCAGCAGTACCCTCGAGAGTACCATTTGAGCCAGTAGGGCTAGCCGTTTGGCTAGTCGATATAGATCCACGATATATACCACTGTCCGATACCTCTGTAAGGGTTATAGTTTCAGAGTCTCCAGCATCTGTGATTAAAACTGCTGAGGTTGTTCCACCGGTAGTTCCATCATTCGCAAGACCAGTGTTCCTATATTGAAAGTTAATTGTATTACCATTTTCATAGCTAGTTTGGATAGCAGTATAACTACCATCAAATAGCTCCCAGTAATTTGGTCTGATGCTAACAACAGGTGAGTGTCCATTAGGATAGTTACTATATGAAGGATACTTAATTAACTGTAAATAATACGAAGGGTTATTAACAGTTAGATCTGATAAACCAGTAACAGTTAGTGGGAAGTCACCACTTTCAAATTGATCAGCCCCAGTACAGTCGTTGTCTACACATGCACTTAATGTACCACCACTATTAACATAATAGTTTAAGTCTTGTGAGTCATTAAAGTAAGAAGCATTATCAGGCTGAAGTATAACAGCAACTTCTGCATCATCTGAAAGCCCTGGAAGAGCAATTACTAATTCAGAATCTGAGTTGATTGTATAGGTACTGGCAGGAATAGTCTGAGCTGATTCATAAGCAGTATTTAAGTCTGAACCAAACTGAGAAGTATTACTTGAATCGTCAACAGCATAAGATGACATTTTAGTATCAGCAGCTACTGTCTTTCCAATAAAAGTCTCATCGAATGTAGCAGCTCCATCACCATCGGTAGTGATTTCGAAGTTGCCAATATAATCGCTACATTGACCAAATGCTGTAGATAAAGCTGTAGTATCAGCACATACATGAACTGTTAAATCAGTGGTTGCAGCACCTTGATAACTACCTTGTACTCTAACATCATCGCCATATGTAACAGTGGTTATATATGGATAATTTAATGCTCCATTAGCACCAGAATCAGAATCATCATCATCATTGCCATCTTCTCCAGCTAGAAGAATACCGTCAGCATTGAGGTTGTCATAAATAAGGTTATAAGTAATTTCAACTCCAGTAACCGAAGTACTAGAGACATAAACGCCTGCAGTATCCATATTCGATATAGTATTTTGCCCAGCTATAGATCCCCCAATAACAGTGTCACTTGATGATAATGCTATACCATAAGTACCACTGTTCCCAAGGTTCCAACCATTACCACCGCTATCTGTACCTATAAAGTTGCCCTGTATCGTATGCCCACTTCCTCCTAAAGCTGAAATTGCCGCAGTTGTGTGACCTGCAATTGTATTACCTTCACCTTCAATTGTACCACCAATTACCAAGTCTTCTGTGTTGGCACTATAGATACCAGCACCTACTACAAGGTCTTCACCTACTGAAACACCAATTTTATTCCCTTTAATTGTAGTTTCATTTGCAGTTGTTCCATTTAGATATACTTCAAAACTAGTATGTCCAGCAATTACATTACCGTTGCCGTTAGTCCCAATGGTTGCTGACCCTCCAGTAATATAAATACCATAGCCATCGTTTTTAACCGCAGTTTCCCCATCATCACTAACACCAATATAGTTATTAGTAATTATATCGCCATCTACAGTAGATCGCTTATATATGCCATTAGCTCCATTACCAGATATAACATTGTTATCAAAAGTATTACCCGCTGCATCTTCATAAATTTCAATACCATTACTTGTATTACCAAGATCTGCACCCAGGTCATCTATACCAATATGATTGTTTTGAATAGTATTATCTGTAGTTCCTGCGTACCTTAAAGCAATACCATTACCACTGTTACCAGATATATAGTTACGTTTAGAGTCTTCTTCACCACCTACTACAGCATTACTTCCTGTTAAATACACTCCCACTGCAGAATTCGGGATAGCAGTTTGAGCAAATTGATCAGTCCCAATGTAGTTACCTTGAACATTAACTGCAACATCACCAAATAGCCATAGTCCAGTAGTATTGCCAGAAATAACATTTCTTTTTTCAAAAGTTGTACCACCTATTGTTGCGCCTCCTTTAACTAGTATACCTCTACCATTCCCTGATACTACATCGTCAGCACTAAAATTTGTTCCAACGTTATTACCAGAGACTTCTATGCCTGTTGAGCCAGTTCCAATTTCTATATTTGTACTTGTATTACCAGATACTACATTACCATCGCCATTTGAACCACCAATTACCCCTCCAGTTGTTTGAAAAAATATTATTCCTGCAGTATTACTAGCTGCAGTTTCCCCATCAAAATCAACTCCAATATATGAGTTTGTTACGGTTACATTTGAAGAAAAGTTTGAATATATACCGCATTCATCAAAGTTAACTAAAACAAGCCCATTAAAGACATGATCGGACCCATTGATATCTGCTGTAAAGGCACATGCATTATCGCCAGCAGATGTACCATCAATCTTTACAATAGGAGAGCCTGAATATCCTGGCTGACTAGTACCATCTATCGTTATTTGCTCTGAGATATCATCATAAAAGCTTCCAGGCGAAATTGTTATTTGTCCACTCCCTACACTAAACTCAATCACATCAGCTCCACCCGAAGCATTCGCTTCTTCAATCGCAGCTCTTAAAGTACAGACTCCGCCACCAGTTGCACATACACCATTACCAGCATCAGCATCACTTGCGTCTCCAGTATCATCTACAGTAAAAGTAGCAGCACTTACAGTTGTTGCTCCAAGCATAATACTTAGTGCCAACGATAATAGTATTCTTGTAACTAATTTAGTCATTTATGTTTACTTTGATTAGTAGATTCTTTTCTAATCATATAAAGAATTAATAGCAGCAGTAGAATTACCAGAAGCCACTGAATAGGGGTTAATATAATAAATTTTGTGTTAGGCTCAACATCCTCAATTTCAGGATCAACCACAAAGTTAACCTCGAGAGTCTCAGAAACCTCATTGGTTTCAGTATCAACAGTTGTTAGAAGCACTCTGTGGTCACCAGGTTCAAGCTCTTTAGGCGGAGTAATCACAGCACGCCCAGCAGAACTATCGGCCAGGATTATAGACGAGAAGATCAAACTATTCCATCTTGCTTGCACAATACACTGACCAAAGGCTACACACCCTGTCGGATCCACAATAGTAGTAGGGAAACTACCAACTTTAGGCTTAACTACAATTTGATTATCAGTTACATAGTTAAAGCTGTCGGATCTATAACCTTCAAAGTCATAAAGGTCAGGCATTCCAATCCGGTAGCCACTGTTCACTTGCAGGTTGAATCTCTCAACAATTCCATTAGAGTCAGAAATTCTAATTGTGTATTCACCGTCTCCATCACGAGGTTCGAATTCAAGCATGTAAACCCCTCTATCATCTTGGATGTACTTCTCATCACAGCTGTATTGACTAACCGCTGAAGTTGAACTTGGAGATTTCTCAACAACACAACTTAGTTGAGTACCTTCAGGATTTATACCAGAGATAACAATAGACCCTTCTGCTTTAACTGTTTTTGACCCACTGCTTGAAGATTGACCAGTCACACCAGCAGTTGTTTCATTACCATCTGGATTATTAGGATCCGTGAATGTCAGGAACGCTTCATCAATATCATCAATACCGTCATCATCAGTATCTTCATTATCAGTATCTGTACCAAGTACATCTTCTATTTCATCATCTTGACCATCTTCGTCATCTTCATCACCCTCGTCTTCAATGTCTTCGTTAAAGATTTCACAAGATCCTCCGTAAAGACTCTTAATAGTAGAGTTTAGTTCAGAAACCTGCTTCTTATAAGACTCTAGTCTCACCAAGTAATCTGCTTGATAAGCAGCAAGTTTTTTAGAATAGCTTGCGTTGACACTTTCACGTTCAATCAGATATGCAGATTTTGCTTCATCTTTAGCACTAGCTAATTGAGCTTTAATTTCTGCAGTACGAGTTTGATACTCCAGTTTTTCTTTAGCAATCTGAGATTTGAATAATGCTTTCGCTTCTTGAATCTTAGTTTTTCGTCCAGATCTAAGTTCCGCAATATCTTCAGAACTAGCTCCAAATGCTTTTAAGTTTGAAATTTCTTTAGCATAATTTTCTTTTATATATGTAAGGCTTTCAGCGTAAGTTAACCGAAGCGCACTTGAGTTATCTTTATAAATATTACGTTCATTTTCTAATTTCGATCTAACCTGATCACGTATTTGAGAGATATTTAGACGGTAGTCATCTCGTAAAGTATTCAAAACATCTGCTCGAGATTGCATGATTTCTAATCGCCCATTTCGATAACCATCTCTCGTAGAAACAATATTAGCTCTTAACTGAGCAACCTCATCTTTTAGTTCACACTTAAGTTCATGTTCTTCTTCATTATCTAAATTTTCAGGATCCATTTCGCGTTCTTCTTCGCCTTCTTGATCATCAACACCAAGTTGCCCTTGAATGAAGTCCTCCAAAATCTCATCAGAAGTGGGATAATCTTCATCAGCAATAACTACCGGATCTTCCTCGCTAGGAGGAGAAACCGGAGTCTCAGATTCTGTTGGCTCTTCAACTTGAACCGGATCCTTAATAGGGGGAACCGGATCCTTAACAGGTACATTAATTGGAGTAACTATTTCAGCAGGAACCTCGGTTACTTCTGGCTCCGTATTCGTGTCAGTAACAACTTCACTGTCAGGTTCTTCAGTAGGAGTTTGTGTCACTTCATCTTCTGTAGTTTCTTCTTCAGTTAGCTCTTCAACTAGCTCTTCCTCTTCATCAGCTTCCTCTTCATTATCTTCATCGGTATCATCCCCGCTCGACGAAGAAGGAGTACCTGTTCCGCCTCCACCGCCGCTGGATGTATCATCATTTAAAATGCTAAACGTATAAGTCAAATCAGAAACACCAAGTGCACCAAACACACCCGAATCAATTGTTACCGTCACAGTTTCTGTGTCTTCTTGAAGCGAGTCGTCTTGAATGCTTAGACTAAGAGTTGCAGAGCTTGAGCCAGAACTTATAGTGAATGTTCCTGCATCAAGACTATAGTCAACTCCACCTCCTGTGGCAGTCCCCCCAAGAGAATATGTATACACAATATCTTCTTCAGCAGCTTCACTTAAATCAATATTTAAAGTTATTTCTTCAGATTCTTCACTGATTGAGCCGCTAGTTGTATTAAAATCTGCAGTTGGAATAGGCAGTGTTTGAAGAGCCGCACCTGTTGCTTTTAAGGGCACAACCATATCATCAAGGACCTTAAATCCACCAAAAGCATTGCTGGCACTCAATGCATATTCCCATGTGGAAACATTAGAGGAGTCATTTGGGTCCATCATTCTAATGCTTACACCCCCTGTCTCTTCAGCTAAAATAACACTACCTTCATGGTAGACTACAAAGTAAGTTGCATTATCTATTCCAAGATCTGATTCAGGATTCCACGAGGTATCTGCTATTCCTGTGCTTATATCTATCTTAGCAATTGAAGGCGTATAAGTCTCACCTGCAATCTCGGTAAATGTCCCTGCAACATATAGAACATCATTTACTTCATCTAGAGAAATGTCACCCACGAAACCTGTTGGATTCAAATTTAAGTCAGTGGCAGTACCATCAGAAATATTGATACCTGCAATCTTAGACCTACTTTGCCCTCCTATTGTCGATAAGCTAGATCCCAGCACATATACAATTTCATCATCGTCATCAACTACTATCTTAGAAAGTGCAGCATTTGAATTTGGATTCCATGCATTTAATCCTGCACTTTCAATAGAAACTGAAGCAATATAATTTCTGGTAGTGCCATTAACATCAGTAAAATTACCAACAAAATATATATCAGTTCCATCAGAATCAAGGTCAGTTACTGAGTCACCGGTATCAAGGCCTGGATCCCAGGTCGCATCAACAGCCCCTGTCGTTAGATTTACACGCCCAAGCGCAGAAATATTTTCACCTCCAAGGGTATCGAAAGTTCCTGCCACATAAACATAAGAACCAAAAACTTCCATATCTGTAATGTTTCCGGTTGCAGCCTCTGGATCCCACGCACGTGCGTTCCCAGAGGAATCGACTGACCCGCCTCCTCCACGAGTTTCATAATCATAGTCAATACTACCCGGAATAAATATGCTGCCAGAATCAAGGTAAGCAAAACCCCTCGCCTGAAAGTTCCCATCATAAGCAAATCCATAGTCATCCCCATCTTGAGCGTCTGGATCCCACGCTTCTAGTGCACCTGTTGCTACATTAATTTTAGCCATTAATTCATCAGTATCAGTACCATTTACAGAGCTTAAGTTATGAGCAGCAACAAAAACATAATCCTCATCAGGAGACATCACGATATCAACATATGAACCTGAAGTCATGCCTCCCATAGTTGGAGCCCATGCAGTTGCAAGGCCAGTAGATTTTGACAGTGCTCCAATATCATTCCTAGCACTTCCACCAAAAGTTGTGAAACCACCCATTGCATAAATATTATTACTGTCCTGAACCATCGAAACAACATTTGCAGCTCCACCACTGATTGTTGGGTTAAAAGCAGTTAATGTATCAGTTGTTGTATCTATAGCTGCAAGGGCAGTTCTGCCTGTGCCACCAATTGTTGTAAATCCCCCAGATACATAAAGAGTAGAGCCATCTTCAAGTAAATCCGTGACGGTTACATCAGCAGCAATGTTTGCAGCAGTATCGTCATTTGCAGTTGAGGCATCAAGCGCACAAAGTCTAGCCGGACAACCATCATCAGCACCTGCAGTAGTAAAGGATCCTCCAATATAAATCCTATCGCTTACATCTACAATTGCTAGAACGTTCCCATCTTCAACATCAGGATCCCAAGCACTTACTGCACCTGTTGTAGCACTCACGGCAGCTAATCTATTTCTTGTTTCGCCACCAACTAGCGTGAAAGTTCCTCCAATATATAAAACAGTACCATCATCAGATAGAGCCATCGATTTAACGGTACCGTTACCTACATTTGGGTTGAAACTAGTTAAAGAACCACTAGAATCAAAATGAGCCACTCTATTTCTAGTTGAACCCCCTGCTGAAGTAAAGGTCCCTCCTATGTAAACACCGCCACTGCCATCGGGAATTGCAGAATAAACCGAATTATTAATATTTAAGTTGTACTCCATATCAGCTGTATCGGCTGTTTCAATTATCCCTCCTCCCGTAGTAGAATCAGATATTGCAGTAACTCCTGTAACATAAATGTTTCCATCTCCATCAATAGTAACATCATCAGCAGAAGACCCAAGCTTATCTAATACTCCAGTATCTGTCGGTGCTGCATATGCAAAAGGCGCAAGGGCTATTCCACAGATCAAAGCTGCAGAAGAAATTATTGAAGTTAATTTTCGGGGTTTCATAAAACTTAGTATTAATCTTGAGAATTCTAAGTAACGAAAAAAACTCTTTCAACTGGTCAAAGCGCTCCATAAAGCCAATATTGTATAGTCAAAGCTATAAAATCAAAAATGTGCACTCCAAAAAGTATTGCTTAAACAAGCCATTCTAGATCGGCCTACTCAAATAAATCAAAAGAGACATACGCAATATGACAAGCAGAAATAGGAAAACCTTAATTATTAACTCTTAATTTTGCCTCTAAATTCCTTCTTTAACATGTAAACAAGAATCAACACAAGCAAAGTCAGAAGACCTACTTGGATCGCACTTATCTCAATCATCAAATTCTTTGGCTCAACATCTTCAATTTCAGGATCAACCACAAAGTTAACCTCGAGAGTTTCAGAAACCTCATTAGTTTCAGTATCAACAGTCGTTAGAAGTACTCTATGATCACCAGGTTCAAGCTCCTTAGGTGGAGTGATAACGGCACGCCCAGCAGAACTATCAGCCAATATTACAGACGAGAAGATCAAACTGTTCCATCTTGCTTGAACAATACACTGGCCAAAGGCTACACACCCTGTCGGATCCACAATAGAAGTTGGGAAACTGCCAACCTTAGGCTTAATCACAATTTGGTTATCAGTTACATAGTTAAAACTGTCTGATCTATATCCTTCAAAGTCATAAAGGTCAGGCATACCAATTCGGTACCCGCTATCGACATCAATATTGAATCTCTCAACAACTCCATTAGAGTCAGAAATTCTAATTGTGTATTCACCGTCTCCATCACGAGGTTCGAATTGAAGCATATATATTCCTCTTTCATCTTCTACATATTTCTCATCACAACTGTACTGACTAACTGAAGAAGTAGAACTTGGCGACTTCTCAACTATACAGCTAAGACTAGATTTATCAGGATTTATACCAGAGATCAAAACAGAACCTTGAGCCTTAACTGTTTTTGACCCACTGCTTGAAGACTGACCAGTCACACCAGCGGTTGTCTCATCACCGTCCTGACTATTTGGGTCCGTGAATGTCAGGAACGCTTCATCAATATCATCAATACCGTCATCATCAGTATCAGAATCGTTTTTATCAGTACCAATTGCATCTTCAATACTATCATCTTCGCCGTCATCATCACCACCATCAAATTCAGCATCTTCATTGAATACCTCGCAAGATCCTCCATAAAGGGATCTAATCGAAGAATTTAATGATGCAATTTGTTCCTTATATGATGCAACACGCGCAAGATATTCATCTTTATAAGCCGATAACTTGTCTGCATAGGCAATAGTCACTGCCTCTCTATTCTCAGTGTAAATTGTTTTAGCATTAGCTATACTAATAACTTGGTCTGCTTTAATTTCAGCTACACCTTTTTTGAAAGTAGCCTTAACATCAGCAATTTCTCCTTTTAATTGTGATCTAGCCGATTTTAGCTTCATAGTTCGTTCAGCTCTGATATCAGAAATTTCTTCAGATGAAGCTCTATTAGACCTCAAAGCTTTGATTTCATTTGCATAAGTTTCTCTCAGATATTGAGCTGCTTCAATATAAGCAGACCTAAATCCATCAACACTTGCTTTGTAGTAAGTTCTTTGACTATCAATCTTAGACCTACTGAGGTCACGTATCTCAGCAATTTTAGATCTATAGTCATCCCTTAATAAGGTGTATTCACTAGCTCGGCTAGAAATAATATTATCTCTACCAGACCTATAAGCGTCACGACTAGAAGCAATATCAGCTCTTAATTGAAGAACTTTATCTTTAAGCTCACACTTAAGCTCATGTTCTTCTTCTTCATCTAAATTTTCTGGATCAATCTCTGTCTCGTCTTCGCCTTGATCTTCATCACCAATTTGACCATTAATAAAGTCTTCTAAAATTTCATCTGAAGTTGGAAACTTATCATCAATAATAACAACAGGGTCATCAGTTTCTGTTGGAGCCACAGGATCTTCAGGCTCAACAGGAGTTTCAACTTCAACAGGTTCTTCCTCTTCATCATTCTCATCTTCAACGTCCGAAATTGTAGCTGGAACTTCAATAGGATCCTCACTATCGTTTGAGTCATCGTTAGTTTCTTCCGCAGACCCTCTTAAGTCTTCATCATTATTATCTTGCTCTTGATTATCCTGATTTTTCTCTTCTTCTGATTCATTTTCAGATTCCTCATCAGTTTTTTCTTCAGAATCTTCACCGGGCTCATCCGTACTTTCTTCTGCAGGCTCATCATCGCCTTCATCTGCACCTTGATCCCCAGAGCTGCTCGAGTCACCCGAATCGCCTGAACCCCCAGCACCACCTCCACTGCCGCCGCCACCACCACCACCAACAGTATCATTGTCAGTAATTGTGTGAGTGTGAGTTGAGTTTGTATCAAGCAATGCAAACACAACATTCGAAATCGTTAATATAACAGTCTCAGTAGATTCATCGAGAATATCATTAATAATTGCCAAAGAGCTCAAGGTTGTACTTGTATTACCAGAAGTTATTGAAGGCGTCGACCCACCTGTATAACTATAATCAGACTCACTGGTCGCGGTACCACTCGTTGTTATTGTAAATGAAACGTCGTCATCTTGAGCAGATGAAAGATTAACTTGTGGAGCACTAACATTTGCTGCGCCCTCATCACTAGCACTTGTAGTAGCATCAAATTGAACAGTCGGCAAAGTGTAGTCCTCAACAAATGAGGTGTCTGCACTTACTGCGTATAATGTTCCAGTTTCAGAGTCTACTAGCGTTTGTACAAGGTAGTCTGGAGGAGTTATGCCCCCAGTTGATATATCTGTAGCATCATTAACATTTACCATCTGAAAGAAGGGTTCTGAGTCTCCGGCTAAAAATGCAGTACCACCAACTAAATCTATATCATAAAGTTCACCATCTAGTGAAAGGTTATAAGAAGATGCAACTTCATCAGTAGTAAGATCATAATAGCTAAAGTAATTATTATCTCCTAAAGCATCATTGGCTGAATAGTATATACGATTATTTAATGGGTCATAAACAACTTGCTGTAGCGTACTCGCAACACCTATATCAAATGCAATGCTTAAGTCTGTAGCAGTAGCATCAGATGTTCTTATCCCAGCTAAATATCTACGTGACTCACCGGCTATTGTGGTAAATGATCCATGAACAAAAATTACATCATCACCCAATGTAAGGCTAAAAACGATTGAATTTGCATTTGGATCCCAACTATTTAATTCAGCAGTTAGTAAATCAAATGCTGCAACATTATTTCTCGTTTGACCATCTACAGTACTGAATAACCCACCTGCATATAATATAGAATCATCAATCACAAGCGATCTAACTGCTCCAGC
>JAUHYY010000087.1 GCA_030426295.1 bacterium | reverse complement strand
GTAGCCCTTTACTTCGTACATGCTTCAGCTTATATAGCTCTATTCTTCGTGCTTCTAGTAAGAGTAGTAGTGCTGTGGATTATTATTGCTGTCTCACCAAT
Organism: bacterium; assembly: GCA_030426295.1. Classification (GTDB taxonomy): domain Bacteria; phylum Patescibacteriota; class Gracilibacteria; order UBA1369; genus JAUHYY01. Next base: position 2,690 of record JAUHYY010000087.1, on the reverse strand, counting down.
AATTGCAGTTCAAATCGCAATTCCAGAGATCGGAGACAAAATAAGTGGTAAAGCAAATCTTAAAGATGAATTTGTAAAACATGCCATAGCCCCAATAATTATTGGCTTCGGTATGACACTTAGTTACCTAATGCTAGACGCATACCACAGAACCTCAACTGCTTCACTAGGTGTGCAGTTAGGTGCAGATTTTGCCAATGCATTTTCAGGCACTTCAACTCTGCAACAATTAATCGTAGCAATCGCGAGTGTAGCTGTAGTATTCGTTGTAACCTTTGCTGCTGCTGACGATACAGCTGCACGAAGTGTAACGCAAAGGATAAGAACCTTTACAACCAATATCGGTAGATGGGCATCAAGACAGCCACTAAATGCACAGGTGTTCCCAACTGGTAATGTAGATGATCAAGGAAACATGCAAAAAGCGAGCTTCCAACAAATGCTTAATACAGGTCAAAATGTTATGAATAGAACTAATGGAAGATATATTCCAGGCTACAACCCATCTAACTTTGACCGTACAGGTGGTGGTGATGGAGGAGACAACCGTGCATTTAATAATGCTTCAGAATTAAGAAGTTATGTATCGCAAGATAGGTTACATGATACTGAACGATCAGTAGAAGCATTCAGAAGCATGTATGCTTTCAGAAATGAAATGACTAACAGGGAAGCCCTAAAAATATTAGAACATATTGACCCTGCTGAAAATGGAGCAGCTCAACCTTATATTGATGATCCAACTGCATTAACAAACTTAAGAGATAGATTCCAGGCTGAAGTTGATAACAATAATGGTGGCGGGAATGTGAATGTTATTATTTCTGATACTAATACTATCGATAACATTCTAAGAGATAGAGAGGCGTATCAAACACAAGACGACGCATTCGGAAACAACAATTCAGATGACAACAATGATTCATAGTACTAAGCTTCAATAGATGAAACACTTCAATTACAACAATAACTGGTTCAAAGAGAATAGGCTCACTTTCCTAGCTGATGGTGATGCTAATCCGAACAATGCTGCGAACAATAATGTCGAACAGCCTGAAGCTGCAAATAACAATAAAGAGAAGCCAGAAGAACCAAAGAAAAGCAAGCATGACGAAAAACAAGAAAAGATAGATAGTGAGAAAAAGAGAATTGAGGATCTAGAAAAAGATATTGAGAAATCTAATTTCACGACTGAAACAAAGCGACTTGCTAAAAATGCATTACAGTCGGGCGATGAAGATGAGATTGCATTAGTTGAAAGGCTTTGTAAGAACTCAACAAGTTTCAACCAGTCTGACTTTAAAAAGAAATTAAACGAACTTAGAGAAAAGAAAAAACAAAACAAAGAAGACCCAAGAAGTTACGTACAAAGTAATGTAAACGACATATTGCTCGACAAAATGAGTAAACAAAATCCAGACGACGATAAAAAGAAAGAAAAATTCCACGAAGCGGTCGGTCAACTTAGAGCCCTTAATACTGCAGAAAAAGAGCTCAGAGCGAGTATCGATCAGAAGCTAGAAAAGCACGTTAAATCGGGTGAGATCACTAAAGAGAATGTTGAGAAGATTGGTAGTATGAGTCCAGATTCTGGAATCTTGAGAGAAAGAATTAAAGAACTTCTTGGACCAAAACTATCTCAAGATGGTGCGTTATTGCAGTACATATTAGACCAAAAGAAAAAGCAGGCAGTAATTTATAAAAAATTTGAAACTACTTGGGAAGTAGCAGATGCTCTTCTTCGAGAGTCTATGAAACCTGTAGAAATCGCAAAGAAGAAACACAGAAGAATGAACTTCTTAAAGCGTTTAACAGGAATTAATTTAAAAGAAGGGCTAGTTCTTGATTACATCGCAACTGGCGCAAACAATCAGCCTGTAAGAAAGAAAACAACTATCGAGAAGATAGACTTTATTACTCATGAATTAGAATTCCTAAATCCAGGTGATATAGACGAGGAGTATGCAAAAGTACTCGAGAAAGAAAAAAGCGAACTGCCAAACACCCTACGAATCAAAATCTCATTTACTGCTCCAAATGGTGAAAGAGTTATTAGAGAATTAGACGAGAAGAAATTCCTATTATGGGTGAATCAAAACCAGGCAGTTGAAGTAATTAAAACTGTGAAAGACCTAGAAAGAACAATAGGTTTCACAGATTATGATCAGAAAATCGAAAAGGGTTTAAAACTCGATTATATTGCGGGCAAGACAGCAAACTCCAATCCGTTAATAAAGACAGTCCATGTAGCTAAAATCGATGAGCAGAACGAAACTATTGAGCTTTCAGAGGAAGTTCCAATTATGCTTCATACGGAGCGTCATGAGCTGGATTCAGTGAGTTCAAGAAGAATGAAGAAAGTTCTTACTTTTGGTGAGTTTGCTAGATGGTTTACATCAACTCGTGCAGAACAGTCAATGGACCTCAAGACATGTAGGGAATACTTAGGGAAACATCCTAAGGTCCTCACAAATAGATACAAAGATATCGATGATTCAATTTGGGACTTCAACGAGCTTCCAATCGAAGTTACAAAAGGTGAAGAACTTATAGTTGGAAACAACAAAAAGATGAAGATTGTCGACGTTAATGATAATGAAATCAAACTAGATTCAGGTATATCACTAACTCCAGGACAGTTCTTTAGATTCGTTAAGGAGCATGAGGTTGAGAAAGCTTCTAGAGTCCCA
>JAUHYY010000016.1 GCA_030426295.1 bacterium | reverse complement strand
GCGTGTTCGCACTCGCGGCGCTCGCGGCGACCGACGACGGCGAGGCGATGGTCCAACTCCGCGCGCTGCTCGACGACGAGAGTGCCGAACTCCGTTACGGGGCGTTCCGGGCAATGACCGTCATCGACGAGTACGACCCGTTCGTGTTCGGCGAGCCGCTTCCCGACCGCGAATCGCCGCAGTTCCGGTTGCACGTGCTCCGTGTGCCCGGGCCGCCGATGGTCCACGAGATCCCGGGGCTCGAGTACGCCGGTCGCGTGATCGCGGTGGGCGACCGCGTCTCCGGCCGGGCCGTGGGCGACACGGTGATGGGGATCAACAATGGCGGCTGCCTTCTTAGAAAAGTTTGTTGATAAAACTCCATGGGCACATCTTGATATTGCAGGAGTTGCATTTATACCAACAGAAATGGGCTATCGACCAAAAGGCGCAACAGGTGAGCCGCTTAAGCTTTTACATGAATTTTTAAAGCAATATTAATCTACAAATCTAAGCCATACCATGGTATAATTATTAGATGCGTAGGATAATAAAATCACATATCATAAACACCTTACCCAATATAAAAGGGCTAGATGTAATAAGACAAAAGTTAAAAACAGCTAACTTTAAAAAAGCTGGTAAAGCTTGGGTAAAACAAATCAAACTCGATGAAACCCATCCAATTCATAATCTTATTCAAATCGTCCCAGAAAATGAAGACATAGATTTAACAAAAGTTAATAAAAATATTAAATCTAATAATCTTGAAGGTTACATCCTCCCAACTTTCCTACTTGAAGAAGCACTAACTAAAAACCCCTTACCACTAAGTGCTCAAAAACAACACATAATTGAGTACATCTGTAGAATGAATAATAATAAATACAATGAAGCAGAGGGAATGCACATTGTATACAGCCAACATGATGCAATCGCTCCACTTATTCATCCTGAAATTAAAAAGACATTCTTATCCCCAAACCTTCCAAGTCAAATAATTTCAGCAGTACACAAACACGACTCCTCAAGACTTACAATAGGTGAAGCTAAAAGTTATAGATCAATTCCTAAACCTTATCCTTACGGTGAAGCAATAATTCAGCTCAGCCATCTAAGATATCATGTACTTGATTTAGACTTAAGTGTGGAAATCACAGAAGAAAACCAAGGCACAAGCAGCAGTCTGAAAGACAAAGTAAGTGTATTTGAATCATGCTATTCATTCCCATTCAAGCTAAACCAAAACAACTATTCTGATCATGGATTCATATTACACTTGAAAGGAAAAGACATAACTCCAAAAAAGATCGTAGAAATAATTGGACTCAAGCAAACAGGGTTCGGCGGAGTAGTAATTGCAAGTGGAGACATAAATTCAACAATCCTTACTAAAACTAAAAAAACTCTATTCAAAAAATCAGATTTCTACGACAAGAAATACAAGCATAAAGACAAAGAAGCTGTAGGTAGTTTTTCTTACGACCCCTACTTAGAAATCACATCTGAAGGATACTGTGACCTAGAAAGGAACGGTAAACTCGACTCATTGGATGGTGAAGTAGTAATTGCATTCTACCCTTTCCATCAAACATTTATCGGCGAATATAAATAATAATCGGAGCATCCTTTACAGAAAAAATTAAAAGGAATAAAATACCGACAAAATTTTATATTTAACCATAAAAGCATGGACGCTGGATTAATCAGCATCGTAACCGGTGCAGTCGGCATTATCTTTGCAGTCTTGTTGAGCTTAAAAATTATCAAGCTACCAACAGGAGAAAAAAAGATGCGAGAAATCGCTGGATACATTCAAGAAGGTGCAAACGCTTACTTGAAAAGACAAACACAAACTATGGCAGCATTCGCTATAGTTATTTTTTTACTAATAGGATTTTTTGTCCCAGGGCAAGGATGGTTCCTAGCATCAGGATTTTTAGTTGGTGCTGTATTCTCTGCTATCGCAGGATACATTGGTATGAACGTTTCAGTTAGAGCAAACGTAAGAACTACTCAAGCTGCAAAAAAAGGTCTTAAAGAAGCCTTAGACGTAGCATTCAAAGGTGGAGCCGTAACAGGTTTTGCTGTAGTAGGTCTTGCTCTACTTGGAGTAAGTGGATTTTACTACGCCTTCACTAACTTCTACGACGTATCAGTAACCAACGCCCCAGAACTACTAATCGGATTTGGTTTTGGTGCTTCACTTATTTCACTATTCGCTCGTGTAGGTGGAGGAATCTACACAAAAGCAGCTGATGTAGGTGGTGACTTAGTTGGTAAGGTAGAAGCAGGTATTCCAGAAGACGACCCAAGAAATCCAGCAGCAATCGCAGACAATGTTGGAGACAACGTTGGGGACTGTGCAGGTATGGGTGCCGATCTTTTCGAAACTTATGCAGTAACAATTATCGCAGCTATGATTTTAGCGGCGAGCACAGTTGTTGGTGCTTACTCACAAGAAGCAATTGAATTACCACTAATGCTTGGTTCAATTGCAATAGTTGCATCTATTATCGGTAGCTTCTTTGTAAAACTAAACAAAGCTGAAAACATTATGGGAGCACTATATAAAGGAATGGTTGCTACAGGAATAATTTCAGCTGTTGGGTTCTATTACATCATAGACAAACAAATTGGTGACTTAAATATTTTCCTAGCAACTGTAGTAGGTCTAATAATCACATTACTAATTAACGTAATCACTGAATACTACACATCTACTAAATACCACCCAGTAAAATCAATTGCTGCTGCATCTGAAACTGGAACTGGTACAAACATAATCACAGGTCTTGCTGTAGGTCTAAAAAGTACATTCCTACCAGTAACAGTTGTAGTACTAGGTATTCTTTCATCTTACTATCTAGGTGAAACATCAGTACTAAATAATGGTCTATACGGTATCGCAATTGCAGCCGTAGCAATGCTTTCAACTGCTGGTATGGTAATCGCTACTGACACCTACGGACCAATTACAGACAACGCTGGAGGAATCGCAGAAATGGCTGAACTTCCAGAAAAAGTAAGAAAAAATACTGATGCATTAGATGCTGTAGGTAACACAACAAAAGCTGTTACTAAAGGATACGCAATCGCATCTGCAGCTCTTGCAGCACTTGTACTGTTCCAAGCTTACGCTGAAGGACTAGAAAAGAGCGGACTAACAACTGGTGCTGAATTCAATCTTATCGATCACAACGTAATGATCGGTCTATTCATTGGTGGACTTCTACCATTCCTATTCTCTGCTTTCTTAATGGAATCAGTAGGTAAAGCAGCTTACGAAGTTGTAGCAGAAGTGAGAAGACAATTCAAAGAACTTCCAGGAATCATGAAAGGAAAAGACACTCCCGAGTACGCAAGATGCGTAGACATCGTTACAAAAGCAGCGCTCCGAGAAATGATAATCCCTGGAATAATGGCAGTTTCTACTCCAGTTCTTGTAGGATTCATATTCGGACCACTTGCACTCGGAGGGCTTCTCGCAGGTATAATCGTTTCTGGATTTTTACTAGCCTTACAAATGTGTACTGGTGGTGGAGCCTGGGATAACGCTAAAAAATACATTGAAGATGGGAACTATGGTGGGAAAGGATCAACAGCTCATGAAGCTTCTATTGTAGGAGACACAGTAGGTGATCCATTCAAAGATACTGCTGGTCCAGCATTAAATGCACTAATTAAAGTAGTTAACACAATTGCTCTAATCATCGCACCATTAATCGCAACAAACAGCTTATTCTAATAAAGCACTTCAAACTAAACAAAAGCCCTCTCATTTGTAGAGGGCTTTTTTATTTATACGATTGAAAACTAACAGTGATAACGCTACTATGATTTCTCATAAATAAATTACTAGATGAACGAAAACTTTGAACTCACATTTACGTTTAAACGATTCGAAGGAAGACACGCAATTCTCGACAACGAACTCACCGGAGAAATCAAATGGCCAATAAAACACCTGCCAGAAGACGTAAACCCAAACGACAAAGTACGACTCAAACTAGTAAGCGACAAAATGGAAGAAGCAGAAAACCTTCTCGCCCTCAAAAAAACTCTAGAAGAATTAGTGAACTAAATACTAAGCCCAATCGAGTCTAAATAGCTATTAAGCTCTTGTGGCCACGTATTTGATGAACTCATATAAAATACTGATTTGGCCAAATCTTCGTCACTAAAATTTTGATGATCTGAACAAATACCAGAAGCCTTAAACATTCTTCTCAATATTTCTGCAATCTTAGAAACTGCTTCTTTATTGCCCTTAAATATTTCATCACGTAAATCTTTAAAGATAACATATTTCGCTACTCTACGAGACTCACTGTAGTTATGCTTCATTAAGATTTTCTCAACACTAAAGACATCACTAACCAGAGAACTCAAGCATCTATCAACTACATAATCTGGATCGACATATCTATAACCTTCACCTAAAGCCTTCTCAACAGAATCAACACCTATTTCTCTAACCAAATCCTGCAACTCTTCGTCCAGATCCTGCAAAATCCAATTTTTTCTTTCTCCGAGCAAAATCATAATCTTACGAGCAGCATAATAAGGTGCAATCTTAGGCTTAGTTTTATAACCTTCAGTCTCGAAACTATATCTTTCAAAAACATCTTGTGGTATCTCAAGCAAGAAATGCCCCCATTCCCTTTCATCATTCAAACGTGCAATCGACACTCTCATAGAACCATAATTAGCAGCCAACCATCTTACATCCCAAGTATCTTGAGAAATCTTATGCATTTCATTCCGCAATTTAATACCATAATCATATAAACCACGACAAGCACTTTGAATACATGCTGACCAAGGTAATGGCAACTTTTCAAATAGCTTATACCAAGAAAAATCCGGATCAGCATCATGTAACATTTCTACGGTTGAACTCAGATCACAACCACGCACAAAAACCGTACTATTAATTTTTGAAACCTTTTTAGACGGATCAATTACAGATCTAATATCACCATCTTCATCAATCAAATAATTTTCTTCAATAAACTGCCTTATACGACGAAGCATTAAATTTTCTTTACACTCAATATAAAAATCACGCTCCTCAGAGTATTTATCGAAAATATCACTGTTTCTCCCAGGACCACGATAATTAAATCTTTCTAAGTACTTCTCAGAAACAATTCCCTTAAGTCGAGACCACAACATCCCCCCATCTACAGAAAAAATTTGGCGGATTTTCTTATAATTCCCATACATATTCTTAGAAATATACGTCGGACTCCATTCTTCTGGATCATCTAAACATAAATGCAAAATCAACTGCATAAATCTAATTTCAAGGTCAATATACTCATGATCCCCCAAAACACTCTCGGGTAAAACCAATTGACCATCAACTACTTCACCAATTTCTAAATTGTAACGCTTTGCCAAGCGAATCACAGAATCAGCATCTTCTAGAGACTCTAACCTACCAAGATCTTCAATATATGTACCTTTAGCTATATTCATAAGAATAATTAAGTCACACACATTAACATATTATACCTAAATGTCAAGCAAAGGGCTTAATACAAACAAAAAAGGCGCCCTGTGGGCGCCCTTTCAATTTCTATTTCTATCAGCTATTACTCACCTTCTTCTGCAGAATCTTCACCTTCACCACCCTCTTCACCAGCTAGAGCAGCAATTGCTTCAGCCTCTTCAGCAGCTGTATCTTCTTCTGGTTCCTCTTCTTTAGGAGCAGCAACACCAACTACAGTTCTTTCAGCTTCATCCATTACTTCTACATTAGCTGGAACATTAAGATCTGAAACATGAACGGCAGAATTGAAATCTACTAGCGGTTCAATATTAACTTCAATTTCGTGTGGGATATCATCTGGTAGACATCTTACAGCTAGTTCAGTCATATTCTTAGTAAGAGTACCTGCCATATCTTTAACAGCAACTGATTCACCAACAAATACCAATGGAACATTAGTATCAACTGGTTTATTCATGTCGATGAACTTGAAATCTACATGAAGGATCTTACCGTGAAGTGATCCAAGATGTAGCGTATGAATAAGAGCTTTATGCGTTTTACCATCAATAGACAAATCTACTACTGTATTTTCACCAGCAGTATTATAAAGCTTTCTGAAAGTTTGATATTCAACTTGTACAGATACATTATCTTTACCAGCTCCGTAACATTCACCAGGGATCATACCCATAGCACGAATTTCGTCAGCAGTTGTATTTTCTGTATCTCTTAATTGTACCTCTAATGCAACAGATTCCATTTTTTGCGTGTTAATTCTTTAAAGCTGCCGTATGTTACAAAAAGGACACTTGAAATGCAAGATAAAGTTAAGTAATTTACATATACTTACAAGTTTAAAATAAACACATGGGAAAATTTCAAGACATGCAAAAACTGCTTAAACTAAGAAAAGAAGCTAAAGCAGTGCAAAAAAAGCTAAAAAACATGCATATAGAGGCTGATGAGCAAAACGTAACTGTTACAATCAGTGGTGAACAAAAAGTGGTAAAAGTTGAAATTAGAGACGATAGTATGGATGCTGGACTAAAAAAACAACTCGAAGAAACACTTATAGTTGCATTCAACAAGGCAATCGAAAAGTCTCAACAAGTAGCTGCAGACAACATGAAAGACATTATGGCTGAGTTCGGAGGTGGACTTCCAGGGCTTGATGAAATGGCTGCATAATTATGAATAACTTTCACGTAAACAGTTTTAATCATAGAAAAAGAAAACCTGCACCATCGAAAAAATTCAAAAAGATAGTATGGTGTGCACTTTTTTTCTTATTACTTCAGTATTTTTACTATGGATTCATAAACAAAGCTGCAACTGAAAGCAAAAACACAGCAACAGTAGTAATCAACCAAGGTGATTCTGTAAAACAAATCGCCAAAACCCTTAAAAAAGAAAATGTAATAAACTCTAAATTCTTATTTAAAGTTTACGCTCGACTATCAGACAAAGACACTACAATCCAAAGTGGAGTATTTAACATTCCACTCCCACAAAATATTCCTTCAACTCTATACTTCTTAGCAAACAATGTTTCTACGGAAGAAAGAATCACTATCCCTGAAGGCTATAAAATAACTCAAATAGATAATCTACTAGCAGAAAAAGGATTAATCTCAGCAGGCGAATTCACTAACTGTGCAAGAAACTGCGTGATCGATCATCCAATCACTAAATATATTCCTAACAACAAGGGGCTAGAAGGATTCCTATTCCCCGACACATATTTCATATCAACAAAGAACTTCACAAATGAACAGCTAATAACCAAGATGCTAGACAACTTCGAAGCTAAACTTCCAGCTGATTGGGAGTCAAAAGCATCTAGATTACCTGAAACAGATTTGTACACAGTCATAAATATGGCTTCAATTATTGAAAGAGAAGTACTTAGTGAAAAAGACAAAAAACTTGTATCAGGACTACTTTGGAAAAGATATTCAAGCGGTTGGGCTTTAGGAGCAGATGCAACCTTACTTTATGAAAAGGACAACAACATTATTACAGCTGCAGATCTTCAAGCTAACTCAGCATACAACACTAGAAAATTCCAAGGATTTCCTCCAACACCTATAAGTAATCCTGGCCAAGCAAGTATTGAAGCCGCATTAAATCCTACAAGCTCAAGATACTGGTTTTATCTAACCACACTTGATACAGGCGAAGTAATCTATGCTGAAACTAATGATCAGCATAATGCTAACAAAAGAACATATCTTTAGTAACTTACAACGAATTCAAGAACTTCACTCTTCGTTCCACTTTTGTCTTTAGCATAAACTTCTAAGACATTTTCACCAGAACTTAAGTTTCCAAACTCATTAGAAAGAATATAAGTAAATGTACCACTATTCGGCGTGAATTCTCTTAGAGTGTAGTTATTTACAACTACATCAGTTGCCCATGTACCAACAGAACCAATTACAACAGCTCTATCTTCTTCTAAGATGAATTTTTCACCTGCCGGTTGATCATTAATCATTACAATCTCTGGAGCAGACAATACATCCGGAGTTTCAACTTCTGCATCTGCAGCTAATTCATAATCAAATACTAAAGTGCTAGTTGGACTCTCATTTCCTTCTGCATCAATCGCTACGATTTCGAATCTATTTTCACCAATTACTAGGTTGCCATTACCTCCATCAAACGTAGCAATATATCTAAATGTAGAATCTCCTGGAGTAAACCCCTTAAGTACATATGGATTCGGTGATCCTTCCTCAAAACTTGTAACCATAATTTTTTCTGCACCAACTGGAGCATTACCTAAAATATCAATTGTCTCAGAATTTTGTGTTGAACCTTGAGAAGGACTAGTCACTTGAGGCGAATCCAGTGCAGCACTTGAACTATTATCATCTGGCAATGAATCAACAAAATCATCTGCAGCCCCTTCTAGAGGATTTTCAGATTCAATAACTGTTCCTGACCCATCGGATAATGCAGGATCAACAGCGAACTGTGAAGGACTAGCATCTTCATCAGTATTGAACTTGTACCAACTATTTTGCTGGAAATTAATATCTAATGCATCAAGCACAGATGGCGTTTCACGTCTCAAGAATGCATCATAAGCATCACTTGTTAATATAAGCTCTTGTCCAACTGAAACTTCAATTTGGTCTAAAGATTGCCCTTCCTCTAGAACTTCAACAAGAAGATTTTCGTCTACAACTCGAACCGACTCAGGCAATCCAGCTCTCATAGCAAAGATTGTAGAGTCAGCATTTACCTTAAGGTAATCTGTTGTAACAACAACATTAGACTTAAGTTCAGCATTACTAGGTTTGTTAACCCAAACATCACCAGTATTAACTCTTACTAAAATACTTCCTTCATTCTTACCTTTATCAACTTCTTCAAGCATCAAATCAGTACCTTCATCCATTCTCAGAATTGTTCCATCATAAAACTCAACTACAGCTCTAGAATCAGTCAAAGTTCTTACTCGATCACCTTCAAGCAATGCTTGTCCAGAAAGCAGAGGAGCATAATCCCCAGAACCAAAACTCAAGATCTGAGTTTTACCTTCAACAATATAAACTTGAGCCGGACTATCTAAATCACTGCTTATCAAGTTTGAAAAGAATCCCCATATTTGAGCTAAAATCCAAAAAAATACGATAATAGCTAATATGAACAATAAAGGTTTCATAAACTTTATTTTTCTCACTCTTGCTCTTCTTGATCTTCGACCATAACCTCTCGACGGTCTGTAGTACATATTATCCATGTAAGTAATTGGGGTTAATTTGAATGAATATTAGAAAAATTTGTAAATTATTTAAAGACCAATTTCACGCTTAATTGCGTTCATATCTTTAACTAATACATGATCATCTTTCAGATCTTTTACCATTTTATTATAGGCATGCATTGCAGTAGTATGATTTCTACCACCAAACTCTTCACCTATCTTTTCAAACGAAAAGTTAAATTCTTTACGAAGCAAGTACATGCAAATTTGACGAGGAATCATGATGTCACGACTTCTTTTAGCACTAACGATATCATCACGTTCAAGCTTGTAATACTGAGTAACAACTTCAATTAAATCATCTGCGGTTGTAACTCTTTTAGCAGAAGACTGAAAATGTTCTGGATTCGTAACAAGATTTATTTTTCCAAGCTTCTTCATAATCTTAGCAACCGAATTCACAGTCGGTGTACTATTTTCTAACTGAGCCTGAGCAATTGCTTGAACCAAAACTCCTTCAAGCTCACGAATACTATTAGTTGTATTATTAGAAATAAATTCCAAAACTTCGTTCGGGATCAGTACTTCCATTTCCTGACATTTCTTATGAAGAATCGCTAAACAAGTTTCAACATCAGGAAAGTTCACATCAACAATCATTCCCATCTCAAAACGACTTACAAGTCTATCTTCGATACCTTCAAGTTCTTTGGGCGGTTTATCAGAACTAATAATTATTTGCTTATTGTCATCATACAACTCATTAAATGTATGAAAGAACTCTTCTTGAGTTCTACTTTTCTTAGCTAAAAATTGAATATCATCAATAATCAAACAATCAGCTCGTCTATATCTATTTCTAAACCCCTTAACATCATTTTTCTTAATTGCATCTACAATCTCATTCGTAAACTTTTCAGCAGATCCATAAACAACAACCATGTCTCTAAAGTTTTCTAAAATCGCATTACCAGTACCTTGTAACAAATGTGTTTTACCAAGTCCTACATCTCCATAAACAAAAAGAGGATTATAAGCACCTCCTGGCTTCTTAGCTACTGCAGAACAAGCTGCATGAGCTAAACGGTTGTCTGAACCAATCACGAAGTTATCAAGTCTATACTTAGGATTAATAAACTTACTAGTTACAGAATCCTGCTGTTTACCAGAAAAAGTATATTTAACTTCTTGTTTCTTAGGTAGTTTTCTAGATTTATTTTTCTTACCAGTATTTAAAAAGTCTCTCATATCAATACCTTCACCATTTTCTTCAATTAAAGATGAATCAATCATGAACTCAACTTCTTCAACACCATGACCCAACTTCTTTAAAGCATCAAAAATTAAAGTCTTATACCTCTTATTAAACCACTCTTGAGCAAAAATACTTGGTAGACCGATCACAACTTTATTATCAGCAACACTCAAAATACCAGTACCTTGGAACCACACCAACAAATCAGCTTTCTTAATATTCGGTTGTAATTCTGCAATGATACTTCGCCAAAGAGTTTGATCACCCATAAATAAAATAAATTTAACGGAACTTAATATTAACTTTCTGACAACCTAGATTCAAGGGCTTAAATCCTGACTATGTCATAGAAAGTGACTACTGCAATTAGAAGCAGCAAGAATATGAATCCAGCAGTATGAATCATAGCTTCAATTCTAGAGTTCAAAGGTTTCCCTCTGAATGCTTCGATAATAACAAACACCAATCTACCTCCATCGAGTGCTGGAATCGGTAAAATATTTATCACCGCCAAACTAAGTGAAATTAAAGCAATAAAACTCAAAAGCTCAACTCCGCCTTCTTGTACAAAAACGAATCCAAGCTTAGCTACTTGTACGGGACCACCTATATCGTCTGACACTTCAAGTTTAGTCGCAACATCACTGAAAGTTTTTAAAAACGCACCAGCCGTCATTACAGCAATTTTCGTTCCCTCACTTAGTGCAGTTATCGGAGCACGATAAATCGGCTCTTTAATCTGCTCTATATCTGTAACAGAACTTAGAACTGAATCTTGAACAAAATCAAAAGACAAATCTTTCAAACTAAACTCAGGAGCCAATGCAATTCCAACTAAACCTTCATCGTTTGGCCTTAATACGTAATCTAAATCAATACCATCTCTTCGAATTGTATAAACCACTTTCTCAAGACCTTTATCTCTAACAACTTTTGATGGATCATCCCCCACCTCAATAATCAAACCATCAACAGCAATAAGATTATCGCCTTCAAGAATTCCTGCCTTTAAAGCAACAGAGTCATCAGTAAATCCACTTATCTCGTAGTAGTTATTAACTTCTATAAGCGAAGAAAACTCTTCGCCTTCTCTCAAATACTTAACTTCAACCCCACCATCATTATTTGAGTAAAAAGAGGCAATTAAAGTCTCCATATCAAATGGTGGGACCCCACCAATCGAAGTAATCACATCATCTGGTCGCAGTTCTGTTAAAACACTTTCATTTGAAATCTCAGTAATTCTTATAGCAGGCAAAGAAACAACAGGCTCAAAATCTAAATCTTCAACAGTACCAAGCTCAATCGAACCATCATCAAATACAAACTCATGCTCATTACCATCTAGAAACTTTGTAGCTTCAAAAGAATAAACAGGAGTCTCATCAACTTGGACAACTTTTCTACCATCCTCTAAATGAAGTCCAGCTTCAGATGTATAAGTCCCATCTTTAAACGCCATTTGAAAATCATCTTCATTCGTGATCATAGGATCCATGCCAATAGTCATTGCAGCAGTCATACAAATCCAGAAAACTAAAAAGTTCATAAACACACCCGCAGTAAGGATCTTAACCTTTTGCCAAGGCGTTTTAGATGCATAACTCTGCTTACTATTAAGGATTCTCTTATCATAAGTATCCTCGCCATAAAGTTTCACAAATCCGCCAAATGGAATCAGATTAAATGTATAAACAGTATCCCCTTTCTTAAAACTAAAAAGTCGAGGTGGAAACCCCATACCAAACTCCTCTACTTTAACTCCATTTCTTCTAGCAGCTATGAAATGCCCAAGCTCGTGTATAAAAACCAAAAAAGAAAGTATCAGTACCACACCAAGAACATTTAGAAAAACTGACATGAGAGATTAATTATAATTATAATACGTAATATAGAAGCACCTTCAGCTATCAGATATTAGCCACTTACACCTTCATAACTTCTTCTTCTTTCTTCTTCGAAGCAGCCTCAACATCACTGTTAGCAGCATCAACTGCATCTTGAAGTCGCTTCTCAGCTGTAATCTTATCGTCTTCCGTAATTTCATCGTTTGACTCCATTGACTTAAACTTTTGGTGAGCATGCTGTCTAGCTTGCCTAATTGAAATTTTCGCATCCTCAGCAAACTTATGAACAAGCTTAACTAAATCTCTTCTTCTTTCTTCTGTAAGCACTGGAAGATTAATAATAAGTGATTCACCACTATTATTTGGATTCAAGCCTAGATTTTGACCCAAGATAGCTTTTTCAATTTCACCAAGAAGCCCTTTGTCCCACGGCTTAATCATAATAGACCTTGGTTCTGGAATTGTTATCTGAGCCAAACTTTTAATTGGCTGAGTTGAACCGTAAGCATCAACTGGAACATCTTCAACAAGAACACTCGATGCTCTACCAGTTTGCAATTTAGAATATTCAGATCTTAAGTAACTAATAGCTTTTTCAAATTCAGCCTTAGCATCTTTTATTAATTGGTCAGTTGTCATATTTATTTTTAACTTATTAAAGTACCTAATGAAAAGTCTTCGAAGACTTTAGCAAGATTATCCGGATCTGTGAAGTCGAACACTAGGACCTTCATGCCGTTATCTCGACAAAGTGAAATTGCAGCAAGATCCATAACCTGCAAATTTTTTTCTAAAACTTCATCATAAGAAAGTTCACTATATCTCTCAGCATCTGGGTTCTTATGAGGATCATCACTGTAAACACCATCAACCTTTGTAGCCTTCATCAAAATATCACACTCTAATTCAAGGGCTCTAAGTGCAGCAGCAGAATCAGTAGTGAAATAAGGATTACTCGTTCCACCAGCTAAAATCATTGTCACACCATGCGACACTAACTCATATGCTTCATGTGGATCATAAGTCGGCAGCAATTCAGGAACTGGAAAATCAGAAACAGCAACAGCTTCAACACCAGCACTTACTAATGAGTTTTCAAGTAACTTTGCATTAAACACTGTAGCAGTCATACCCATCTGATCAGCAGTAACACGATCAAGTGCTGACCCTTTAGTATCTCTATATCTCCACAAGTTACCAGCACCACTTACTATTGCAAGTTCTACTCCCTTATCTTTAATAAAATCAGCTAGAGTCTTAGCAACCTGATCAAACTTTTCAAAATCAAAGGAACTACCATCTTCATTCGAAAAAACTTCTCCCGAAATTTTCAGTAAAATTCTTTTTTTATCCATACAATATTTATACAAAAATTAAAAATACAATTGCAGCAAATACAACCCCAAGCACTAAGCCCATAAACAACCAAGAAAATCTACTTTCAGTACTTTCTTCATTAGGAGTATTTGCAAGATCCATTAATAAGTCCGAGGTAATAATTACTTCTTCTCTATCATAATGCTCCATAATAGTCTCAAAGTCATGTGTTGCAACTAGCTGAACAAACTTTGGAAACCTAACGGCAATCTTACCATCTTTAGTAAGCCTCATACCTCGAGATTCAATTTCACTAACATCAAAGCCAACCTCTTTCTTAACTTCATTCAATAAATCCTCTGTAGACTTATCACTTCGCAGCTTTGAAACCGGTATAACAATCTCTTTGTCAGCCATCAGGCACACTTAAATTAACGTGCCGCAATTATACTACGAGCTAGTAAGATGGGCAAATTAATGAGTAACAGTACTGCTTTCTCCATCAAAATATTTTGAAATTACCGGATGACTCAGTAAACCAAGTTTAGCCAGGCTATCTTTATAAGCATCCATTCTCTTCCAAAAACTAGAAATTTCTATATCTTCATCACTAATATTAATTCCTGCAATACCTGCTGCCAAATAACGGTTTTGCATCTTAAGGATCTGCATCTTAAGCAACACTTGTTCATGCTCTCTTAAAACAATTCCTGCTTCAATAATTTTTACTTCTAACAAATCTTCAACACCCAAAGCTTCTCTAACTTCTTCAGGAATATACAAAAATCTCTCCACAACGAACTGCATAAAGTCATATGCATCTCGATAATCATTAATCTCATCTGACCAAGGATTACAGCTAGATTCTGGCAAAAGCTCCAAATACTGAACTACACCGTATTTATAAGCACCACTACCTTCCTGCTTAAACTCAGCTGGCACCTGCTCTTCTGTAAGCCCTATTAGCTCCAAACCTGCAGGCTCATAAACTTCAATACCACCATTCTGATCTAAATAAGGATTTGTAACTCCAGCCACCATAAATTGAAATGTAAATTTTAAGAACGAATCATAGCAAGACTTGACAGATTCGTCAATATGCTGTAGCTGCAAACAAAAAAGACGAGGAGTCTCCTCCCCGCCTTTCACCTAACTATTTACAAATTACCAATTAATAGCTCCTTAC
>JAUHYY010000015.1 GCA_030426295.1 bacterium | reverse complement strand
TCCTGTAACATGGCAACTACCCCTTGCTGCTCACTAAGAGGCAAGCTAGTAAATACTTCTGTAGGCAAAAACCCATTCTCCATAGTGTAAGTAAATAGTTCTCCAGTATCTAAGTACTCACTCATTTGCTGCTGAGCTAAGTACATTTGAGCCAAAGGTCTACCCTCTAATAAATCATTGATTTCTTCACTTGCTTGCTCGAACATAGACTCCGGAATATCTTCCAAGGCTCGAACCAATGCAACATCACCTAAACGCTGATAAGCACCAAGCCCTACTCTCGTAAGACGACCAGAAGGTGTTTCATCAATAAAACGTTGCCTCTCGGCTTCAGCCATATCTAATACTTGCCTAACAACTTGCATCCGCTCATTTATATTACCTTCATTTATACCTTCTTCTAATCTTGGCAATATTGATTCATCATAAAAACTTGTTGCAGAATTTAGCTGCTCATTTGAAAGATTTTCCATTGCAACCTCAAAAGCAACAGACGCTCGTGCAACCTCCTGAAGATACCAATCAACCGGCTCAGCCAAAAGCTCCATATTAGCAGCCTGCTCAATTTGAGTTACCTCTTGAATAGCCATTTGAACAGTGCCCTCCATATCAACTGGCATATTTTGAATATGTTCAAGATAGTCTTCCCTAGATCCAAAAGTATAATCTAGATTTTTTGCCAATAAATTTCTTACAGTGGTCCTAAAAAGCAACCACATTCTTTGACTGGTAACTCCTGTATCACCAAACTCTTCCAACGTTCCTTGTAATCGTCCAAACATTCCATTTCCTTGATCATGTATTAAATCTTGAATAGCCATATATGCTTCTTGAGGAGACATTGAATCTAACCGCTGACAATAATCACCTAAAACTCTTTCACAAAAACTAATCGCTAAAGAATCTACTTGTTCACTATCAACATACCTTCTTAATTCCCTCAACCTAATTATTTTTTGCTCCCAATTATCAGTTCCAGATATCAACCTATCAATCTCAGCCATTACCTCGGTATCTATTAAATTCTCCAGTGCCTGCGTCATACGATTTTCAAAATCTTCAACATTTTCAGGATAACTCTCAAAAACTTCTGCCATCGCATCAACAAAATCTGCTTCATTAATTTCTAGACCCATTTCTTCTGCTAGCTCACGGGTATCTTGATAAATATCCAAAGCACCCTCAAAATCAAATCCTTCCACGGAAGATAAGTCAGGAATAAAACCTCCTGCTTCAAAACCACCCATTTGTTCAAAACCTAGACTCATAAATCTTTCAATTTATCTTCTAAATCTTTTAACTCCGCTTGATGGGTTTTCTGTTCTTCAGTTTGTCTGGCACAATTAAACTTTTTCTCAAAAGCTTTCTTTAGCTCAAATTTATAATTTGGATTATCTTCAGTAAACTTCTTTCCTAGCCTCTCCTCTTCTTGCTTCGCAATTTTCTCTAGCTTCTTATAAGCCTCTGGATAATTCTTTTTTAAAAACATTGAAAAATTTTCAAACTTATCATTAAACTCTTTGCTCGCAAACCAAAACCTCATTTTTACATAATTAAATCTTTAAATTCTACCATAAAATAACCTTTTACGCCATTTACAGGCGCCCAACATGCCGTTGCCAAACAAAAAAATATGTGATAATATATAGTTGATAATAATATACGTAGGGGAACGAATATTAAGTTAAGAGAAACGTAAAACAATGAACGAAAAATTAGATAAGTGGTTGCAAAAAAATGTAACACACTCAACAGACAAAGCCTTTTCAAAAAAGGAAAATTTCAAAGAAAACCAAGAAAAAAAAGGAAAACCAAAGAAAAAATCCTTCTTCAAAAAGAAAGGTGATAATACAACAAATAAAAAACACTCAAAAAACAGAAGTACATTTTCTGGTAAAAATAAACACTCAGACGATAAGCAAAAATCTAGTCCTAAACAAAAAGGACCAAAGAAATTAAGAATGATTCCACTAGGTGGATTAAACCAAGTTGGTCAAAACATGATGCTCATCGAATACGGTGACGACATGGTTGTAATCGATATGGGTCTACAGTTCCCAGAAGACGATATGCTAGGTGTAGACTACATCGTACCCGACACAACTTACCTTGAAGAAAACAAACATAAACTTCGAGGAGTATTAATCACACATGGTCATCTAGATCATATTGGTGGTATTCCAGCAATCGCACCTAAGTTAAGTAATCCGACATTTTACGGAACAAAACTAACTCTAGGTATTGCCGAAAAACAAATCAAAGAACATTCGCTTAAAGACAAAACAAAATCTGTAACAGTTAAACCAGGTCAAACTTTCAAGTTAGGTGTATTCAAAATCACTTTCTTTAGAGTTAACCATTCAATTTCAGATTCAACAGGAATAATAATTGACACACCAGAAGGGCTAATCGTTCATACTGGTGACTTCAAGTTTGATTTCACTCCTGCAGATGGAATCGCTGCGGACATTCATGTAATGAAAAAACTCGGCGAAAAGAAAGTACTAGCACTGTTCTCAGATAGTACAAACTCTACAAAACCAGGGCACACAATGTCAGAAAAAGTAGTAGGTGAAGCTCTAGAAGAAATTATCCATAAAACAGATGGAAGACTAATTATCGCTTCTTTCTCTTCATTAATTGGTAGAATGCAACAAATCATTGATGCGGCCAAGAGAAACAATCGGCAAATATACATCTCAGGTAGAAGTATGGTAGACAATGTTGCCATTGCAACAAAGCTTGGGTACCTAAAATACCCTAAAGGAATGGTTTCAGACCTTAGACGTGCTAAGAAAAAAGCTGAATCTCCAAATGCAATAATCCTTACTACAGGTAGTCAAGGTGAACCACTTGCTGGTCTTACTAGAATGGCTATCAACACTCATAAAGCAGTTAAGATTAATGCTAAAGATACAGTAGTATTCTCATCTTCGCCTATCGTTGGTAACGAGAGAGCAGTAACTGCAGTAGTAAACGAACTTGCAAGAAGAGGTGCAAGAGTTATCAACAATAAGATAATGGACGTACATACAACAGGACACGGTCACCAAGAAGACCTTAAGATGATGATTAAATACATCAAACCTAAATACTTAATTCCAGTTCATGGTGAATATTACATGCGTAAAGCTCATAAAGAACTAGCAATGGAACTTGGTATTCCAGCCGAAAGAGTACTTCTAGCAGAAAACGGAAGCATTATCGAAGCACAAAAAGGAAAAGTTGAAATATCTAAAAATGAAAAGCTTGAACAAGGCCTAATTCTAATAGATAACCAGTCTCCTAAACTAAGTACGGTTGCCAATCATTTGATCTCAGAAAGACAGTATATGGCTCAAAATGGAGCGATAGTAACAACTGTAGTAGTAAACAAGAAGACTAAAAAATTACTTAGTGTACAAACTGAATCACACGGATTCATATACATGCGTCAAACGAAAAAGATACTAAAATCAGTAGACGATACTACTAAAGAATCGTTCAAAACTTTTATGAAAAACAGAAAAGGAAACTTGAACTCAAACGAGTTAAAAGCCTATTTAAAGGGGCAAATCCAACGTGTAGTTAACGATAAAATCGAAAGATACCCACTTATTGTTCCAGTTATTCTAGAAGTTTAAAATTTGTTCATATCTTTTTTTACACGTGTATAACCATAGTTATTGTTCATAACTGTGCATAACTTTTTCACATGTTTAAACATTTTTTTAAACAATTAACGAATACCCATTTGTATAGGTACTTCCATAAAAGGGCTATTTAAAAGGCACAAAAAGCTAACCACTTTTAAACAAGTAAACAACAAAGATACAAAAAAAACTCATATAATTTTAAACATTTATACACAAGTTTTACACATTCTTTGAACACAAAAAATACATGAGTAGCCAATCAGAAAATCGGCTTATCTAAAAGAAAAACGAGTAGTCAAAATATAACCAAAACCTTTAAATCGGCAAATACTCGATATATTAAAAAAAGTTTTCAACAAAAAACACACTTATGCTCTATTTATAAACAAAAAATGGGAAAATACGCACTTCAAACACAATTCCAATATCCGCTTTAAATAAACAAAAAAGGTAACCCATTGAGGATTTCCTCACCCCGCCTTCTATTACCTACTACGACTATTTATTTTAAATATTTATATAAAAACATTAATAAACAATAATCAACATGTTAAAAACTTTATACCTTGCATATCACTTACCCATTTGATTTAATAAGCTTCCCTTAAAAACAGATTACGTGAAAGTAAAGATTAAACAGAACGCAATTGCTTTAGCATTAAGCACAGTTGGAAGAGCAATAAATCCAAACAATACACTTCCAATTCTTAATAATATTCTAATTCAAGCTCAAGAAAATTCTTTAATTTTCTCAGCAACAAATTTAGAAATTGCTATAACACTAAACATGCAAGCAAATGTTGTTGAAGAAGGATCAATTACAGTTCCAGCAAAACTAATATCAAACTACGTAAATCTTCTACCAAATGAAGAATTAACAATTGAAACTACAGAAGACCTAAACGTTAAAATTCATGCAAAGAAATCTGATACAAAAATTAAAGGGCTTAAATCTGATGACTTCCCTTCTATCCCGCAAATTAAAGAAGCTATCACAAGTTTTGAACTAAAAGCTGCAGATTTAGAAAAAGCAATTAATGAAACTTACTTCTCTGCTTCCCTAAACACTTCAAGACCAATCCTATCTGGAGTTTACATTAGCGCTGAAGAAGACAATCTAATCCTAGCTGCAACAGATAGTTACAGATTATCTGAAAGAAAAGTAAAACTTTCTTCTAAAGTAGATAAGTCAGTAAACTGCATTGTTCCATCAAGAACAGCTCTAGAATTTGCAAAGATTCTTGGAAACTTCTCAAAAGAATCTGTAAAAGTAACAATTGCTAAGAATCAAATCTTATTTGAAGTAGAAGAAATTAAATTACTATCAAGACTTATTGAAGGTAATTTCCCTGACTATACAAAGATTATTCCAGAAGAAGTAACTACAAAAATTAAAGTAAATGCATCGGATTTATCTCAAGCTTTGAAAAGAGTTAACCTTTTTGCACGAGAAGTGAACAATGCAATTACCTTAGAAGCAGATAAAGCTCTTAAAAAATTAACAGTTTATACAGAAGAAACACGTGTTGGAGAGGAAAAAACATATTTAGATGTTGAAATTATTGGAGAAAACAATAAAATATCACTAAATTCTCAGTACTTACTCGACGTACTTTCTGTTAAAGAAGGCGAAAAGATCGTGTTAGGATTAAACGAAAAGCTTTCACCAGTTAAAGTACAGCCAGAAAAGACAGAGGGTTACGTTTATATAATAATGCCTTTAAAGGTATAAATATTTAATGACAGTTTGTAACGCAATACAGTTATTACCGAAAAAGGTAAATAAAGAACTTTTTACCTTATTTGAGGCGTATCCACATACCATTATTTCGGGGTGTGGAAACATTTCATCAAAAGCATTTATTATTGCAGACTTTCTAAGAGAAACTAATGATAAAAGCTTAATCTGGGTAGTTAACGATAAATCCGATAAAGAATTTCATAAAAAGTTAATAAATTTTTGGTCAGATGTTCAACTAATAGATTTCGAACTAGAACCAAATATGTTTGGTGATAAATACGTTCATAGAGAAAACCTAGGACACATAACAAACATGATCGCCCAAATCCAAAGCGGTAAAAAACAGATTATTTTAACAACTTATGAAGATTTCTTAATAAATACACCAAGAAAAGAAGATATAGAAAATGAAAAATGGTTAGTTAAAAAAGGATCAGAAACAACTCTGGTAGAAGTTTTTGAACAATTAATCTCAATGGATTACGAAACTGCAAATGATCCATTTGTAGAAAAAGGTCAATATTACTGTAGAGGAAACATGGTTATGGTTTTCCCTTTCAACACAGACTTCCCTATTCGTATAACTGTCGATTTTGACGAGATCACATTAATCGAAACTCTAGATCAGGACCAATCAACATCAACAGCAACTATGGATGAAATGGTTATTTATCCACTAATAGAAAACAAAGAAGATAATCATTTCACTGATTACTTCACAGATAAAAACATCCTACTCGAAGATGAATTAGAAATTATTGATGAAAACTTTGAAGAATGGTCAAAATTAATTGAAAAAATCCAAACAAAAAAGATTACATTCAACACATTTAATGAAGATGAAGAGAATCACAAACATTTCTATTACGCTTCAACTCTGAAATTCCACACTCTTTATGACTTCACAAACGAAGTTAAAGATAAAAAACTCGAAGGTTGGAAAATAATAATTTGCACAAAAGACGAAGAACAAATAGTTAATATACTCGATGATAAAAATATCGTTTATCACACAGACAAAGAAGCACTCCATAAACAAGAAGGAGTTCTTATTTTCCCTGTGCCAAAAGAAAATTCATTGCCTTCATCTTTCCAGAATCCAGATAAAAAAATCATTGTAATTACCGACAAAGACATTGCACAAATTAATAAAGAAAAGAAAAAAATTGGTAGCTCATCTGTGTATCTAGATTTAATGACTAGTCTAAAACAAAATGACTTAGTAGTTCACGCAGACCACGGTGTAGCGAGATTCCTTGGACTCGAAAGAAAAGAAGTAGATGAAATCACCAAAGAATACTTAAAACTTGGATACGCAGAAAACGACAAACTTTTCGTACCAATCGACCAAGCTGAAAAAGTTAGTAAATACATTGGTGATGAAACATTAGCTCCAAAACTTACAAGACTCGGATCAGCAGAATGGGCAACGGCTACAAGAAAAGTTAAGAAAGAAGCACAAAAGATCGCAAAAGAACTTCTTAAACTTTATGCCGCTCGTAAAAAGGCAAAAGGGTTCAAGTTCTCAAAAGATAATAAGTTCCAAGAACAGTTCGAAGAGAAATTCCCATACGAAGAAACTCCAGGTCAAATCAAAGCAATCCTCGACGTTAAGAAAGACATGGAAACACCAATGCCAATGGACCGTCTCGTATGTGGTGATGTAGGTTTCGGTAAAACTGAAGTAGCAATGCGTGCAGCCTTCAAAGCAGTTCAAGACAAGAAGCAAGTTGCATTCATTTCGCCAATTACAATTCTTACTGATCAGCATTACAGGTCATTCAAAAAGAGAATGGAAGAGTTCCATATCAGAGTAGAAATGCTCTCAAGATTTAGAACTCCAGCTGAACAAAAAGTAATAATCAAACAACTAGAAAAAGGAGAAGTAGACGTAATTATCGGTACTCACAGACTTTTACAACCAGACATCAAATTCAAAGATCTTGGGCTAGTAATCATCGACGAAGAACAGAGATTCGGTGTTAAACAAAAAGAAAAACTCAAAGAAATGAGAAAGGAAGTCGACATCCTAACACTAACTGCAACACCTATTCCACGAACTTTGAACATATGTTTGAACAAACTTCGTGACATTTCAACAATCACAACACCACCGCCAGGTCGTTTACCAGTAATCACAGAAGTTAGAAAATACTCAGACACTCTAATCAAAGAAGTGATTACCCGAGAAATAGAAAGAAACGGACAAGCCTACATCCTTCATAATCGTGTACAAACTATCGATTCATTCGCAGCAAAGCTAAAACAAAACATGCCAAATGTTAGATTCATTGTTGCTCACGGAAAACTCTCAACTCAAGAACTAGAAAAGAGAATCATCGCATTCAAAAACGGAGAATTCGACGTACTCGTAAGTTCAACAATTATCGAAAACGGAATCGACCTAGCAAATGCAAACACACTAATTGTAAACAACGCAGAAAAATTCGGACTCGCCCAACTTTACCAGCTACGTGGTCGTGTCGGTCGTGGAAAAGCCCAAGCCTACGCGTTCTTCCTATATCACGGTCAAAGACTAAAACTCGATGCCAAGAAGAGATTACGTGCAATCGTAGAAGCATCAGAACTTGGATCAGGATTCCAGATCGCAATGAAAGATCTAGAAATTCGTGGTGCAGGTGAAGTCCTCGGCGCGAGCCAAAGTGGAACAATGGCGGTAGTTGGTATCTCTCACTTCATGAGAATGCTAAACAAAGCCGTAGACGATCTCGAATCAGGACGAACCACAGAAGACGGCGAAGAAATCAAAGAAGTTGCCATCGAATTACCTATCAACGCATACATACCTGACACATATATTGTTAACTCTAGAGACAAAATTAACGCCTATCAGAAGCTTTCATCTGCAGACACGGTAGAATACTTAAAAGAAATAAAAGAAGACCTAGAAAACGAATATGGAAAACTCCCATCAGAAGTTTCTAACCTACTCCGAGTAATCGAACTTAAACAACTTTCAAAAGCTGCTCACTTAACAAATGTTAAAGCAGAAAACAGCCCAATGACAAAAGGCGGAAAACAAATCGTTCTTACAATGTCAGATAAAGTTCGCCCAGAAAACATCGGAAGCCTACTCGACTACAACGACAAATGGATGATCTCAGGAACAAAACTAAAAATCTCAATCGAAGACCTCGGAGCACACTGGTTCCAAGAACTAGCCGGATCAATCGAAGCACTTGGTACTAAGAAAGTGGTTAAAAAACCTAAGAATAATCCACAAGATTAGGATGCGGATATCTATCACCAAAAACGCGATCTATTTCATGTTGAGTTGTTCGTAAAACCTCATGTGTGCTAGCACAATCGTCTCGCCACTTAGAATGAGCTACATGATAAGGTGCAGGTTTTTGACTGGCCCTCAGACCTCTAAACCATCTAGAAAGTAAGCCAGTATTTTCCGCAAATACAGTAGCTACCGATTTTTTAGCTACATCAAAACCTGTAGGTAACAACACTATACCTGGCGGTAAAGACTCTAAATAATCAAAGTACTTATCATTACTACCCTCTTGAGCGCTTATTGATACAGGCAAAACATTTGTAGCAGAAAAATCCTCTTTGATATCAGCAAAATAAACCATACCTTCAAATTTGATTGAGTAATACATATCAACAACTTCAGGGAACAGATTCGGAGTATCCCTATTAAAGCTAACTGCAACTAAATCACCGGGTTTAAGATCCGTATATGTTAATAATTTGGCTAGACTAAAATCATCATCGGACAGGTTCCTCATATGAGGAACAAGCCTCCCTGTCAAAAACACTTTTTGACCTTTTTTCTGAAGGATTTTATGCCAACCTTCTAATTGATATGGATACAAACGATGCTGTTCTGCAACTGCATTCAGTCTTTGATCTGGTGAAGTAGATAGCCTCATAGTTTAAGTTTAGTGATCATCCTACCTATATATTTGACTTTGTCAATCATTGTATTATAATTTTTATTGCTCTTTGATTTATGGGGATGAAATTGGTTCTCGATTCGAGTGAATCGAGTCTGTAAATTGCTATGTCCGGGTCGCGCTGTCCCCGGGTAGATCCGTCCAGCGCAAAAATAAGTGCTAACAATAACGAAGAATTCGAAGTGATGAATGCGTTCAACCGTGTTCCAGCTTTCGCTTAATTCTAACTATTTAAGCCAAGAGGGCCTATAGCGCCCTCGACCATTGTATCTGACGCCTCTAAGGTACCGTGGCTATTTGAGGCTAATGCATGGGCCCCGCCTGAGTTCCTGCAGACAATTTAAGGCTAGGATTCTAGAAGCTTTTGTTTTGTTTTTATTCTAGTTTCCGAATAAGAAAACTAAACTATCATAGTAGACGTTTTCATACTCCACTTGAAGACCCGGGTTCGACTCCCGGCATCTCCACCATTAGCTTTAATAAGCCATTTTAAGTGTGTATTTAAAAAACTTCACTGGTTCGATTCTAGTATCCCGCTCCAAGTTCGAACTAAAACAAAAGATATGA
The DNA here is from genome assembly GCA_030426295.1 of bacterium. GTDB lineage: Bacteria > Patescibacteriota > Gracilibacteria > UBA1369 > JAUHYY01. The sequence goes on along the minus strand of JAUHYY010000015.1, from coordinate 5,132 downwards.
TGAGATTTGTATAGTGGTTAGATCTAGCTACTATTCTTTTTGAATATGTATCCTGAAGGAGATTTTGTATAGGTAATACCTCTCATTGATTTACTTATTGAGTCTTTACTAGGTTTAATATTCTTCTTTGGGACTAAATATTCGTCTAGATTTTTAGTTGAGACACTGTAGTTATCATCAGATACTCTATTGTAAACTGCTTCAAGCTTGTAATCAGGATCAATAGAAGCCATTGAAGCATCTCCGTGAGAATTATTACATATTAAGAATCCATTACTTTTGAGATATTTCTTAACTGCCTGACCTACAAAACCCCCATATTGTGAGATAACTATATCGTAGGACTCAATATCTTCTGGAATATCTTCGTTATAATCTTGCTGATAAAACTTTAGATTAGTTTCACTTTGGTAGCCTTTATTTTTTTCTATGAAATCTTTTACCTCAAGGCTTTCATAAAATTTATATGTATTTCTAAATGAATCAATATAGGTGACATCTGAAAAAACTAAAGAAGGCGTAATGTGCACATAACAACCAGGGTAAAGAATTCTTTTGGGACTATACAACTCATTTACTTTCTTAAACAAGCCAATGAGAGTACGGTCCTTGTCTGTATGATATTTTCTGTATAACTTGATCATGATTGGTTGAAATCAGATATCATACGCACATAATATCATGGAATTTGATAGATTCTGAGTTCTAACTTCATCCAGTATCCTGCTCCATTTAAAAATATCATCAACAAAAGTGTTCCAATTATTTTTAAGCTGCTCCACCAAAGACTTTAATAAGCTATTTTGAGCATGTGTTAAAATTTTCTAGTTCAATCCAGTATTATACTCCTTAGGATAACTACTAAGCTTCGCATGTTGCGTTTGACATAGGTGCGCATTATTGTTATAACCTGTAGAGTTTAGTCTAAAGAATGAGTAGAATTTTATTTATTGGCCATGGAAAACACTTATATGAAAAAGCTCATTGGGCTCAGGCGGCTATTAATGATGGCTATGAAGTTGGTTTTGCAGGTTATGATGACGCTGATTATGCTCAGAGAATTACAAGATCAGGCTTAACATACAAGTCAATTGGATCAAGGCCAGAATTTACTGGGAGCATAATGTCTGAAGCGCTTTTTGCAAATTATATGGAAGAGCAAAGAACTAAGCTTTGTAGGGTAATTGAAGATTTCACCCCGGATATTGTGCACATTATTAATGTAGTACATTTGTTTGTCGCTACAGCAATCATTGATCATTTTGGTATACCTTCTTTAACATCAACTACTGGCCTAGGATTTGTAGCACAATTAATCGAAGGCAAGAATGGTACTCATCAACACTTGATGGACGCTTTAAAAGATTCATGTGACTTATCAAGAGGGATGGTATCATTTCAAAATGAAGATGATGTAGATTTATTTACAGAACGAAAAATAGTATCACCTGAAAGAGCTATAATAGTGCCAGGATCTGGTGTTGATTTAAGTCTGTATCCAGAAGTTGCAGAAGTAATTGATGATGAAACGTTGAGAGTAACTCAAATTGGTAGATTAAGTAGACAAAAAGGAACACATGTGTTCGCTGAAGCTGCTAGAATTCTTAATGAGAGATCAAATGTTAAATACCGTTTCGACCTTTATGGATCAGTGAATAGAAGAGAAATTGATATAGATGATTTTGTAGGAGAGCCTAATATTACTTGGCATGGACATACGACAGATGTTGTAACTGATGCAATCCTTCCTTCAAATATTGTATGTCAGGCTTCAACTGAAAGAGAAGGGGCACCTAGAAGTTTAATTGAAGCTAGTGCTTGTGCTAGAGCTGTAATTACAAGTGATATACCTGGCTGCAGACAAATTGTTCAAAATGAAGTAAATGGGCTAGTTGTTAAGCCTTCGGACGCAAGCGAACTAGCTGCCGCTATTGATAAACTTGCAAGAGACCCACATGGTAGACAAAAAATGGGTAAAAATGGTAGAAGAATTGTTTCCGACAGATATTCTTCAGACGTTATAACTAGAATGTTTAGTGAAAGATATCAACAACTTGCTTAGTCCTAGCTTTTACCAGTATCTCGCTCCATTGAAAAATCTCATCGACAAAAAGACATACAAGGATTTAGACACTTAATCCATTAAAACTTAGTACTTAATAATGTAGTTCAGCTTAATATAGGGATTTAGAATTGAAAATGCCTCGCCGTTACCAGTATTGTCTATACTAATACCTGTAGTAGAAGACCCGCTAGCAATATTATAATCAATACCATCAGCATCACCTGGGCCATATTGACCAGCGCCATGACTTAAGTTTCCATCGTCTTTACCCATACCGACCGTATGTGAATGTCCAGGATCCGTTACACCATGACTATGTTCAGGTAGTTGATCAGTAGTAAGAGTTACGGTTGAGTTACCACCAGTATTACCCAGATCACCATTTGCACCCATTGCAATTCTATCTTCTAAGTTAGGCAAATTAAAGGTAGTTGAACCGTCACCTGCACCATAAGTAGTACTAATTACAGCAAACAAAGCGGAGTATGTCTCCCTAGAGACCGCAGACCCATCTGCTATCAAATAGCCGTCAGGTGCAGATGCTCCAGAAAACATCATTAGCGTACCCACGGGCATTAAAACATTACCTCCTTGCTTTACTGATCCGCTTACATTTACATCTCCTACTGCTGAAATAGATGTAGCACCCTCTAAGGTCAAAATACCGTCACTAGTTATAGAGTCTTCACCAAGAGTTACTGCGCCAAACACAGTTGGCAAGAAAACAGTAAGAGCCAAAACTGTTGTAGTAAGAAGTATAGCCCCAATATTTTTAAACTCACTTTGCATGCAAAAATTTACAACAAGAACAGTTTAACAAATCTCAATAATCTTGGGAATTAGAATTTATTAAACTTACAAATTATGCACATAATCAAAATCCTCATGAACGTATCTCGCACTAATTCGTGGCGGCACGCTTAAGGTCAAAATAATTTCTTGAAAAACCTGATCTCCAATTTTTGCTTTCGATTGTAACTTAGTTGCTCCATTCAGAGTATTTAAAATCATTGTCACAGCCTTGTCTCCGTCATGCTCAGCTATAAGTTCTTCAAAAGTCTTTTTTGTATGCTTTATACTCTTATAAAGATAAAGCTCAACAAAAGGCGGCAAACCAATAGACATTCTTGTTTCACGAATGAGGTATCCGGCTTCTTCAATAATAGGACTAATGCGATCAAGCTCACTAGCTAGAGTATTGTACTTTTCTTTAGTCTCTTCTTCTTTCTTGGTACTAAAAATATCTTTCAAGTTATCAAGTTGCTTATCAAAGAATTCATCCAAGAAGTCCTTAACAGCTTTAAAACTAAAAAGATGTTTCTTTTCACCATTTTCAGATTTATTACCTTCTACCATTAAATTAAAATTAACTTATCTATTAATTATACCTCATTTTGCTAAAATAATAAACAGTATGAAGACAATCGCCCTATTTATATTAGCAATTACCCTCTTAACCACTGGATGCATGAATCCTTCCGAATTTGCGAACATTAACAAGCAGTTAGAAAACCTAAATGCTGACCCTGAACTAGAAACTGCTGTATTTGCCGGTGGATGTTTTTGGTGTACTGAATCAGCATTCCAAGAACTTGAAGGAGTAGAAGAAGCAGTATCAGGGTACGCAGGAGGCGAAGAAGAAAATCCAACCTACCAACAAGTTGTAGGTCACCAAACAGGGCATCGAGAAGCACTAAAAGTTTACTACTACCCTGAAGAAATTTCTTACCAAGAACTCTTAAACGCATTCTGGAACTCAATCGACCCAACTGACGATGGTGGGCAATATGCTGACCGCGGATTTAACTACACAACCGCTATTTTCTACAATTCAGAAGAAGAGCAAAAACTAGCAGAAGAATCTCTCAAAGCACTAGAAGAATCAGAGAAATACGACAAACCGATAGCTACAAAAATAGAACCATTCACTACTTTCTACCCTGCTGAAGATTTCCATCAAGACTTCTACAAGCATAGCGCAGAAAGATATAAAATATATAAAAACGGATCAGGAAGAAAATAATTATGTTACTACTTTTATCACCAGCTAAAACTCAAGACTTTGAAACGCCATCAAGTGCACCTTTTTCAGAGCAGCCACATTTTAAAAAAGAAATTGAAGTTCTAACCAAAGTCTTAAAAGATTACAATCCAGAGCAAATATCTGATCTGATGAAAGTAAGCGAGAAGATCGCTCAGCTAAATTTTGAACGTTACCAAGATTTTAAAAAATCATTTACAGAAAAGAATTCAAAACCAGCAATTGAGGCATTCCAAGGGGATGTTTACAGAGACATCGACACAGAAAACTACAGTGCAAAGGATTTCGAGTACATTAACAACCACGTAAGAATAATTTCAGGACTTTATGGCCTGCTCAAGCCTCTAGATTTAATGCAACCATATAGGCTCGAAATGAAAACAAAGCTTAAAAATCCAAAAGGAAAAGACCTCTACGAATTCTGGGGAGAAAAGCTTGCACATGTTTTGAACAAAGAGTGCACAACTATTATTAATCTTGCTTCAAACGAATATTTCAAAGCAATCTCAAAACACCTAACCTCTCCCCTCGTCAACATATCTTTCAAAGAAAAGAAAAACGGCAAACTAAAAATAATTGCAATCTATGCAAAGCTAGCTCGAGGAACAATGACAAACTGGGTGGTCAAAAACAGAATTGAATCACCAGAAGACCTAAAAGCCTTCAAAGAAGACGGCTACAAGTTTAATCCATCGGAATCTAGCGAATCAGAACTAGTGTTTACGCGCTAAAACGCAGTATTTTTTGTCATCACAATATTTAACTTCTAACCCAGTAAGGTCAGCAATTTTTTCAAAAACTTTCCTATCATAAAACCCAACATGCGTAGGGTCTTTTATGTAATACCAATCCCTAAAATCATCAACCGAAGGTTTAAACTCTGTCTGCACTGAGATCACACCATCATCCTCTAAAAGCTGAGCCATAAGCCGGAACTCTTTTAATGGATCATGAAAATGCTCACAGGTTTCAGTACAAGTTATTAATTTATACTTCTCTCCTTCATAAACTTTCTTAGGCGAATAA
>JAUHYY010000014.1 GCA_030426295.1 bacterium | reverse complement strand
CGAAAATGTACTGATATGGTTGGAGCTTTAATGGCTGTATATGGTCCAAGAACAACTGTGATTATGAGTTGGGGCGATGGTGTTCATGAGTTTATCTTAAAAGAAGAAGGATTTGTCTTGAAAGAATCTGATTTAAGAGTAGATCCAGATGGAAAGTATTTTGCTCCGGGTAATTTAAGAGCCGCAGCTGACTTTGATTGGTATAGAGATCTTGTTAATCATTGGATAGAAAAGCAGTATACGCTTAGATATAGCGGTGGAATGTGTCCTGATGTGAATCATATTTTTGTTAAAGGTAGTGGCATTTTTACTTATCCTGCTAATAAAGAAAGACCAAGTGGTAAATTACGACTCTTATATGAATGTGCACCGATGGCATATTTAATGGAAAATGCTGGAGGAAAAGCCGTTGATCATAACGGTGAGCGTATTCTTGAGAAAGAGGTTACTGATCTACATGAAAGGACTCCGATCTTCATTGGATCTTGCAATGAAGTTGACAAAGCTATAGAATACTTGCCACGTAGTAATTAGTGGTTTATGAATAAGAAAGAACTTACTGATGATCAAGTAAGTAGATTAGCTCGAGGGTGGATTAAAGGTGATAAAGATTCTTTCTCGAAATTATATGACTATTTTATTGATAGTATTTATAAGTTTATCTACTTTAAGGTTAAAGATGAAGATGCAGAAGATTTAACTGAGCTTGTGTTTATTAAGGCTTGGGAAAACCGAAAAAAGTATAAATCAAAGTATGGGTCTTTTTCTTCTTGGCTTTATACAATTGCTCGAAATACGGTTATTGATCATTATAGGGTTACTAAAGAAGTCTACGAGTTAAATGATTATATTCCTGATGATTCTGAAATAGCTGATCCGCAACGTATAACTGAAGATAAATTGACTTCAGAACGACTTAGAGAAGCAATTAATAAGCTGCCAGAGAATTATAGAGATATTTTGTTACTGAGGTTTATTGAAGATATGGAATACAATGAGATTGCTGAAGTATTAGATAAAAGTGAAGGGGCAATTCGAATTACACAATTTAGAGCTATTAAAAGTCTTCGAGAGGTACTCGAGAAGATGGGATTTAGTATGTAACAAAATATGAATACATTCGTTGTAAATAACGCATATGAAGAACAATTTTGAAAATAAAATTAGGGACCTGATAAAAGATGAAGTTCATCTGATATCAAAAAGTGATATGAAATCACGGTTAATGCAGTCTATTGAGCCCAAAAGTAAATTTTGGGAAAGTCTAAAAGAAGTGTTTTCTGGTGTTCAAATCTCTGTTCGTTCGAAGGTTGTTATAAAAGAAAAGTTACTGGCAGTTGTTGAAGGAGAGCAGTCATCTAGATTTAATATTTTTTCTCTTCGAAAGACTATGGCATTTTCGACAGCTTTTGCTATGGTTTTTGTTTTGGTTTTACAACCTTTCTCACTTATTCCTACAGTTAGTGCGAGTTTGCAAACAAGAATTGCCAATTATTCAGGAAGTGTTGAAGTTAAGCGTTCAGATGCTAGTTTGAAGGCTGCAAAAGAGATGAGTTTACAAGAAGGGGACCTCTTATCGACTGGTCCTGCTGGATTTGCTGAAGTGGTTTTTTCTGACAACAGTATTATTAGGCTTGGAAATGCGACAAGTGTTTCGTTAAAGAAGCTAGATAGATTTGGAGAGAAGGAAGTTTATCAGGTAAGAGTTTTGGACGGTGAGGTTTGGGGGCATATGTTAGGAGTTGATAGTGACTCTGTATTTAAGTTTACAGCTGCTAATTTATCTGGAACGGTAAAGACTGACGCTACATTTGATATCGAGGTTACAGACTCGTTTACGAAGCTTTTAACTATTGATGAGTCTATTGATTTGTTATTAAGTCATAATGGTGAGTTGGTTCCTACTTCACTTCGTGAAGGAAAGATGATTAAAGTTAAGAGTGAGACTCCTTATTTATCTTATTTAGATACCTTAGCTTTTAATGAGCAGCTTTCAGAATTTGATCTAGATTGGGTTCAAAGTAATTTGAATCAGGATAGAATTTATGAACAGAAGCTACTTGAACGAATTGCGCTAGATAGAAAGAATGCGGCAGGAATTACTCCTGATAATCCGTTCTATGCTTTTAAGCAGTTGAAGAGAGCGACTAGAGTAGCTTTTGCTATTGATCCTGTTAAGAAGAATCAGCTTGAGATTGGTTATGCTAACCAGAAGTTACTTGAGGCTGAAGTCATGATTTCTGAAGGAAAGAAAGAGCAGGCTAATAAGCTTATAAAAGATTACGAAACCAAGGTTGTTGAAGTAAAAGAAGATATAGATGAGATTAAGAAGTCTGATCCAGATAAGGCTGTAGCCATTGAAAAGACTTTGGCTAGTTCTTTAGAAGTACAGAAGAAAGATTTAAAGAAAGTTTTACCAGATAATGAAGTGTATGAGATTAAGCAGGTTGTTAATAATGTTGAGTTAGTTGTTGCATCTACGACTGCAAAGAAGAAGAAAGTTGAAATTAAGCAAGCTGCAGACACTTTGCAAGAAGCTAAAGAGTTAGCTGAAGGTGGGCATGATGAACTTGCTAAAGAGCAGTTGTCTTTGTTTGTAGGAAAGATTGATGAAGCCACAAAATATATAGAGTCAATTCCAGAAGATGAAGTTGAAGAGGTTGTGGAGTCTCTTATTCAGACACATAGTGATACTAAAGAAATATTAGAATCTACTTCTGAGTTGTCTGAAAAAAGCCAAGATCTTAAGGATGGAATTGGAATCGTCTCAGAAGTTACTGAGGTAACAATAGAGCAGGCAGTAGATAAGATCGATGCTAGGCAGGTTGATCCTCAAGTGGCTAAAGATGTAAAAAACTTGAGGATTCAAGAAACGCCTGTTGAACAGCTAGAAAGTTCTAACTTGAAAGTTGATAATGTTGTTCAAGCTATTCAAGGGCTTTCAAAAAGTGGTTTAGTATTTGAAGAATTGGTAGAAGAATAATTTTGGATTTTTCTGTGGTTTCAGGCAAAATGTGTGGGGTTTTAATTATGTATTTATGAATTCTGGTTTTAATACACACTATGATGATTTGGATGATCCAAAAGCAGTGTTAGAAAGGCTAATTGAACAATCTAGTGGTATTGATGTACTTAGTTGGGATAAAGATATCGAATCAATAGAGCGAGTTATCGCTTTTTTGAAAGCAATAAAAGTTAGTCGTCCAGTTCTAAATACAGAGAAAGGAGAAGAACTATATCACTTTGTTATATCTTTGTTGAGTAGTAAGAGAAACGTAATTGAGCATCAAGAAAAATGTAAAGTTGCATGGAGAAAATATTCTGAACATGGTCGAAATGAGCACTTTTTTTTAAGTGAATTTGTGGATACAGCAGTTAATGAATTGAAGGCGTATGTTGCTTCTCAGGCTAAGGAATCTAGAGAGTTAAGTTTAGATATTACTCAACTTAAAGATGGTTTTGTAGTGAGAATTGCTATAGCTGCAATTGGGGTTGTGCTTGTTGGCGGTCTTGTTACCAAAGGCTGTTCAGGGAATGGAGATAGTTCTGATGGACGATTAAACGAATCGGGCGAGATGGAGTATTAGTCCAAGAGCTGCCATGAAGCTTCCTATCATCCAAAATCTCATTGTTACTCTGAATTCAGGCCATCCGATGTATTCGAAGTGGTGATGAACTGGAGCAATGTGGAATATCTTTTTTCCGTTACGGAATTTTTTTGATATTTGTTGAGCAATTACAGAAAGAGTTTCGATAACAAAGATGAATGCAATGAAAGGTAGTATGAGTACTGTGTCAGTTAAGAATGCTATTACTCCCATAGTTGCACCAAGTGCAAGTGATCCGGTATCACCCATAAAGAATTTTGCTGGAGGAATGTTAAACCATAGGAATGCTGCTGTTCCTCCAATTATCACTCCACAGAATGCAGCTAGTACAAATAGACCTTGAATATATGCAATCGTTGCGAGTGCACCGAAAGCCATTATTGTTAGTCCTGCAGCAAGTCCGTCGAGACCGTCTGTTATGTTTACAGCATTTGCTGACCCAACAATTACAAATATGAACAGGGGAATGTACCATGCTCCTATGTTATAAGAATTAGCGAAGAGTGTGATTGAATCATAGTCTAGTTTATAGTGGAACCACCATGCTCCGAGTGCAGATAAAAGTGTAAGCCATGAGAATTTGGTTATTGCTTTTAGGCCTTTAGTTTTACCTATGCCTTTAACGTTTAATATATCATCTACTAAGCCAAGAAGTGCTACTGAAAAGAATGTGAACAACGGTAAGAATGTTTCACTTCTGCTTATTAAGCTGTTAGTAGTTAAACCAAAATAGGTTGGAATAGGCGATAAAATAACTACAATTAGAACTGAGAGCCAAATTAGTACTCCGCCCATAGTTGGTGTACCTTCTTTTTTCTTGTGGAGTGATGCGAACAGTGGGGTTTTCGTTTTGTCTATGCTTGATTCTTCAGTAATTTTTTGTCTGAATTGGAATTTTTTTAGCAAGTTACAAAATTTGTTTGCTGAAAGTAGCACAACAATAAAAGTAAATAGAGTTGATCCAAGTATTAATATTAAATTACGACTTAGTTCTGAAAAAATTTGGTTCATTATTTTTAGTTATATTCGAAAGTATTTTTTGCCCAATCTAGCAGAATTTTTGAATCTAGGAAACGTTGATTACTCCCAAGAATGATTGATAAATGGGGGTTTTCTGTATCTGTTATTCCTATGAAGCAGCCTAATGCAGCTTCTGTTCTACCTGTTTTTAAGCCTACTACGTTTAGGTAATTATTAAGTAGAGTATTTGTTGATTGTAGGTAGTGTCTATATTTGTTGTCTGTTGATATTACTTCTATTTTGTCAGTTGCAGCAATTTTTTTAATTTTTGGATGTTTGTATAAATCGGAAGCTAGTATCGCTAAATCGTATGCAGTTGAGTAGTTGTTTGGGTTATCAAATCCCATTGGGTTTTGGAATTGTGTGTTCTCAAGGTTCATAGATTGAGCTTTGCTGTTCATTTTTTTTACGAATGCATCAATTGAACCTGCGTTATGGATTGCCAATGCTATTGCAGCATCATTACCTGATTGAATCATTAACCCGTTTAATAGGTTGCCTACAGTTATTTGTTCGTTTGTTCTTAAGTTCATAGTTGATCCACCTATTGCAGTTGCTTCAGCTGGTACAGTTACTACTTCTTCAAGTTTATTTTCATCTAAAATAATCTTCGCAGTCATTAATTTCGTAAGGCTTGCGATTGGGAGTTTTTCGTAAATATTTTGTTGGTAGAGTATTGTTTTTGTTTCTAAGTCCATAACTAAACCAGCTCTGTTTGTAATGTAAGGTTTTGAACTGTCTATTCTTACAATTTCTACTTGAGGTGTTGATACTTCTGCTTCAATTTGTTGCATTGGAGCATTTAGTGCAATTGCTACTGTAAGTAGAATTTCTAGCATATTTAATTTTAGATTTCTTGTTCTTCTGAAATTTCTTCTTCAGATTCAGATTCTTGAGATTCTTCACTTGCTCCTTGTATTGCTTCTAGTCGTTCTTTTTCGGCTTGTTCGATTATTGGGATTAGAGCGTTGAATACTTCTAGATTATTGTAGTTATCAATATAGTCGCTGCCAATTTCGATTGTAATTGGGTATACAACTTTGTTTGGATCATCTAATGGATGTGGTTCGTTTCCTTTTTTAATTACTTCTACAGCAGGGACTACTAGCTCTAATGCTTCGATAAGTTTTTTGTCTACTTCAGGGGTAATATATATTCTTGTTTCAGTAATGTCTTTTGAGTCTGCGTTAGCAATACGGTCAACGTTGAATCCGTATCTTTCAAGTATTAGCGCAGTGTTTCTGGCGAATCCTGATTGTTTTGTTCCGTTTAGAACCTCTACACCTACGTTATGTTTCATTTGTTCAGCGTATATGCTGTGAATTTTTATGTAGTTTTGTATTTGTTCATAGTTGTTTCCTGCAGGAAGAAGAACAAAAGCGTCTCCGTATAGAGATCTTGGCGGGGTGTAAAGAAATCCACCTTCGAATACTGGGTCGTTATGTATAACTAACTTGTTTAAATCTGATTCTTCTATGTCTGTAGATATTCCAGCTAGTGTTGTTATATCACCGATAGTTAAGTCAGTTTCGAAATTGTTTTTAATACTTGTAAGTAGGCCAGATATTTTTGATGGACTTGTTAGTATGTTTGCTTGAAGAGCTTTTTCTTTAATAGCGAATATTACTTGTTGTTGTCTATTAGCTCTGTCGAAATCACTGGTTGTTTTTCTACTTCTAACGAATTTTAGTGCAGTTTGGCCATCTAATTGTTGTAGCCCTTTACCAAGTGAGAACGTTTGAAACTGATAGTTCGGAGCAGGGTAATATGGGTCGTAAATAGTTGTTTCGTTATATATTTCAATTCCTCCAAGTTCATTTACGACATCTACTAGGCCTTGGAAGTCTATTTTTGCGTAGTAGTGAATGTCTAGTCCTGTGATTTCAGTAGCAATATCTTTCATTGTTTGGAATGCTATTTCTTCACCTTGCTTGTATTTTACATTTTCAAATACGCTATTAATTCTTTGAGATATTATGTTGTCATGTTGAACAAATAAATCTCTTGGCATAGACATCATCACTACTTGATCTGTTTTTTTATTTATACTTGCAACCAGAATCGTATCAGTAAGTTCTTCACCGTCGTGGCCCATTCCACCTACACCGAGTGCAAGTATGTTTGTGTATCCATTTTCATCAGTTTCTAGATCGCTACCTACAGTTTTAAGTATTGTACTTGTTATGTTGCCTGAGTTTGAAAGTACTGTATTTGCAGCGTAGCCGAGGAGTGGTACGCATATGATTAAAAGTAATATTAATTTTAACCAGAATTTATCTTTTTGCGATAAATTAATTTTAAAGTTATAGTCTCTTTTCGGTTTCTCGATTTTTTTCTTGAGAGGTTTGTTTCTTATTTTCTTTGTTTTGAAGTTCATTTAGCTATTTCATAGACTAAACAATTTTACAGGAAAACCCTCTAAAAAAAACTTGAAATTCTTACTAAAATTGACTTTAAAAACCTATACCTTTAGACTTTTTTCAGTCCAAATTTAAATAAAATAATTATGAAAAATATGTGGAGTCGAAATATTGTTCGAACCCTTTTAATTGGTGCTACAGTCCTATCTATAGCAGCTTGTTCAGGTAGCGGTGTATCAGATCTTTCTAAAGATGAGATGCAAGATCAAATTAAAGAAGCATTTTTAAATTCTCAATATGCTGAATCCGGGAAATTTGATGTTGGCTTTGATGTTGACTTACAAAGCGAAGAAGTTGTGGGTAGTCCAGCTGAAAACTTAGTTGTTGAAGGTTCTTTCTTTGGGGCTTATAACAGTATAGATAAAGAGCTTGGCACATATGATTCGTCATTTGATTTATCAGGTACAGGTAGTTACAACGGTTCAGAGCCTATGTCTGTTGATCTTTCTGTGGTTATGAAAGAAGAGTCTTTGTACTTTATTCTTAATGAGGTTCCAACTTTAGATGATCCAGAGCTTGCTTCAGTAAATACTATGGCTGCTTTGTTTAAAGGTAAGTGGTGGTCAGTACCTGTTCCAGCTGAGGTTCTTGCACAGACACAAGATACTACTTGGTTGACTCTACCTCCTGAAAGTGATGATTTAACTGAGGAGCAAAAGCAGTTGCATGAATTATTTAAGGCAGCTGAGTTCTTTGAATCTGTTGAGTTTGAGGGAACAGAATCTGTAGAGGGCGTACGTTCTGACAAATTTGAAGTTACTTTAGATGCTGAAGGTATTTTTGATTACGCAGTTAGTTATGGTGAGATTTCAGGTGATCCAATGTCTGTTGAAGATGAAGAAAGTTTAAAAGCTTTATTTGAATCTTCAGAAATTGAAATGGAAGTTTATATTGCTCAAAAGGATAAATACTTATCTAGAGTTGTATTAATGGTAGAAGCAGAGTCTACTGATTCTGAAGCTCCTGGAGAAATGAGTTTAATGTTCGATTTCGTTTTAACTCAATTGAATAAGCCTCAGACTATTGAAGCTCCTGAAGATGCAACTCCATTTGATTTGGGGGCATTACTTGGTGCACCAGGTGCGGGAGGTTTTGAACTTAATTAAAAGTTTAGAAACATTTAAGTAGTTTAAAGTAAGCTGGGGCTTTAGCCCCAGCTTTTTGTATAAGAAGATAAATTTAGTTTTAGTACTCGGAATATTGAGTTTTTTTGTTTTGAACTCATTTGGATTTGAGTATTTAGTCATATTGGTAGGATTGTCTTTAATTTTGTTTTCAGATAAGAAGTATGTCATAGGCACAATAATAATAGTTGTGTTTTGTGGTTTAAGATTTTGGTATTGGAATGACTATTCAGACTTTCATATTATTCATTTGAATGATGATCAGGTGCTGCATGAGGCTGTAGGTAAAATATGTTTTGAGCCTGATATTAGAAGAGAGGATGTGCGTTATGTAGTTTGTTTGAGTGAAGTTAATGAGCAGTTAGTTCACGGAAAGGTCTTAGTTAAGACAAGTTTGTATCCTGCGCTTGAGTATGGAGATCTAATTTCTTTGTATGGTTATTTTGAAACTCCTTTTGAAGAGGAAGAGTTTTCTTATAAGAATTATTTGCGAATATTTGGGGTCTCTTCTTTGTTTAAGCTAAGTGGAGGGATTGATCTTTTGCAAGATGGGAATGGGTTTGGTAATTGGTTGTTTCAGTTTAAAGCTAATCTGATTACTTTAATTGAGTCGATGTTGCAGGAGCCAGCTAGTAGTTTGGTGGGTGGTGTTCTTTTGGGCATAAGGAAAGGCTTTTCTGACCAAATAATGGAGGAGTTTAATGTGACTGGTTTAACTCATATTATTGCAGTTTCTGGTTATAATGTGAGTTTGATTATTTTGGTTATTAATAAGCTTTTACCTTTTGTTCCCAGACAGATACGTTTTTATTTTATTTCATTCTTTTTAATAATATTTATGGCTCTTACAGGTTTTACTGCATCTGTGATTAGAGCTGTGATAATGGGTATTATTTCTTTGCTTGCACTTGAGGTTGGGGAGCGAGGTAAGTTTTTGCGAGTTATTTTGATCACTGGATTAATTATGGCTTTTTGGAATCCTGCGTTTTTGTTACACGATGCTGGATTTCATTTGTCTTTCTTGTCGACTTTGGGTGTTGTTTATTTATCTGAGTACGTCAAAACAGACTGGTTGACTGAGAAATTGGGTCTGCGTGAAGCCTTTGTTTTAACTATTGCTGCGCAGTTGGCAACTTTGCCAGTAATTGTTTTTAATTTTGGTAGGGTTTCGCTAGTTTCTCCTTTTGCTAATTTATTGGTAGCTCCTTTGGTGCCGTTATCGATGTTGTTTGGATTTTTGATGATTATTTTTAGTTGGAGTTCGTTGTTGTCATTTGTGTTTGTAGTAGTTACGTCTACGGTTTCTTATTTGCTTTTTGGAGTAATCAAAGTTTCATCAATGGTTCCCTTTGCTGCAGTTGATTTTGAGAAGGGGAAGATTGAATATTTGCTTGGGGCTTTGCTTTTGAATGCTTATGTTATTTTTAGATTTCGTAAACGTAAATAACTGGTAGTTTTTTGCTTTTGTCTTTTTTGTATATTTTTTTTGTTTGTAGATCTTTTATTTTGAATGTGTGAGATATTATTTTGGTTCCTTTCTTACATTCATTTTTAAGTTTTTTGGCTAATTTTGGCATTATGTCAGGAATCAGGTATACAAAAATTGTGTCTGCGTCTGATAGATCCTGTTTTAGAAAATTTTTAGCTTTGATTTCAACTTTTGATTTTAAGAAGAATTTTTTTATTTTTGAAATTATTAATGGCATTGGAGATATTTCATAGCCAGTACCAGCTATGCTAGTTTTTGATTCTGTTATGAAGAGGAGTCGACCGTCTCCGCATCCTAGGTCGTATATTTTTTCGGTTCCTTTGAGGTCGGCTATTTCGATTAATTTGTGGATTATCCTTTTTGGCGTTGGTACGAAAGGTATTTTTGTTATTACTGCTATTAGCATTGAAATACCGAATATTATCAAGAAAAGTAGGTACATTCCTGAAAAGCCAAATGTGAATATTTCGTCTATCATAGGCTCATTCTATATTTTTCTATGCAGCTTTTCTAGCTGTTTCGGCTGATGTTGGTATTCGTTTTCTATAGTTTTTGTTGCTTAAGTAGTTGTCGATGTAGACTAGTGTTCGTTCTCCAGTTTTCTTTGGATTAATTTTCATTTTCTTGAGTAATTGGGATCTGAGAGTGTCGGTAAATGCACTTCTTTGTTTATCAACTACTTGAGCCTTGTATTCGTCTGCGTTTAGTTCTTGTCTAGATTCTGGGTGTACAAGTTTTATTTTAGAGTCCCATCTTCGTTCTGGTGGTTGAGATTGCATTTCTGCTATGTAAGAACGCCATTTTTGGTAACTTGTTTCATCTTGGTTAAACATTTTTACGTCGAATTCTTTTTGATCTGAAACTGTTAGTTCACCTTGAGCATTTTTAATAATACCTTTTTCGTCATCGGTGTGTTCAAGCATTGCTTCATTTAGATCGCGCACAGTTTGTTCTTCGCCCTTTAAAGTGGCATCCATCATTGCATCTGTGTTTGCTTGTTTTTGGAATAGGAGTTCGTTTCGCCATTTAATTGCGTGAAGTTCTTCGATGATTGTTAGTTCTTCTTGTGCACGCGATAGGGAAGTGTCAGCAGTAAGTATTTTGTCGATTTCTGAGTCTAGTGCCATTTCGAAATGGCCTGTTTCAATTTCTTCGTCGTAATTTCCGAGGTCAGTTTCGATCTCTTTAATTTTATCTTCTATTTCTTTTTTTAATTTTGGGTTTTCATTACCAATTGCTTCAAGTGCAGCTTCGTAAAAATTTAGTGCAGCTTTGATGTCACCATTCACTTCTTGTTTTTCACCTTGGTCCATAAATATTTTTACTTCGAAAGGAATTTCACTTTCTGGTAACGTTTCATCTAATTTCATTTCTTGATTTATCTCTTCATCTGTCATGTTTGCAAAATCTTTTAACCATTCTCGATTTTTTTGAGTTCGAGTCTTCAGGTTGGCTTCTAAGAACTCTTTTTTTAGTTTTGGAAGTAGCTCCTCGGGTGCAGCCTTAAGCACCTTGTCTTTGAAAATATCGCGTTGTACTTCTCTTTGTTTGTTGTCGAGGCTAGATTTTTCTGAATATTTAATTTTGTCAGTTAAAGAGAGTTTTTTGAACCAGTTTAGGTATTTATCTTTGGATTTTGGTGAAAGAGTTTCGTCTTCGATCATTTTCTCAACTTTATCTTCAAATTCTTTATCGAGTCTTTGTGGTTCAGAGTCTATTTTCATGATTGTGAATAGTTCTTGTCTTTCTTCGAATCCACCTTCTTTAAATTTCTTTTCAAATTCTTTTTTGATGTGATCAGGTAGTGCTTCAAATTTTTTGTTTAGTTCGCGTCTTGCTTTTAAAGTGTCTTGAAGGAAATCGAGACCAGTTTTAGTTTCTGATTTTTCGAGTATTTCGTCTTTTTCTTTTGGAGTCTTTTCTTGAAACCATTTGTAGTATTCCTTAGCAGCTTTAGCTGTTATTAGACCATATTTTCCTTCTTTAGTGTATTTGTCGAGTTTCTCTTTGTATTTTTTATCAAATTTGATGTGATCGATATCATCTGAGTAGCGGTCTAGTTCATTTTTACCTTTGGTGTCTTCTTTTAGAAGCTGTTGTCTGTCGAGAGAAGTTATCCCTTCCCAGTTAAAATGTGCTCTGATTTTAGCGTCATAAGTTAGTCCTTCTCTTTCTGCAGTTTCAGCTAGTTTTTTTGTTTCTGCGAAGTAATCAATACATGCTTGAGCTAATTGCATGTCGAACCTTCCTCGAGTAGTTGGGCGCATTAGTCTTAAGTCAGCTTTAGTCAGTGCAGGGCAAGAATTTAGCAGGTCTTGATATTTTTCTCGCATTCTACCTCTGATTTCTGAAAGTACTGTTTCTTTTTCTCGTTCGTCGAGTGTTTCGAATTTTTTTATTCCTTTTGTCCATTCTTTGTTTAAAGCATTAAATTCTTCTGTTTTTGGATTAGGAGCTAAATTCTTTTTTAATCGATCGAGTTCGATTTGTTTACCTTCTAGACCAAGTTCATCGAATTGTTCTTTTGCAGCTCTTTTTTCTGCGTTAGTTAAAGATGGGCCTGAGATTAATTGCTCGAATTGAATGTTTGTACTTTTAAGTCGATCTAAGTATTTAGTTTTGTCTTTAGTTCTTAGTGATTTGAAATGATCCATTTCTTCGTCTCGTGCGTTTTTACCAACAAGTTCAATTAGGTTGTTGAACTGCTCAACTCGCATGCTGATGTCTTCATCGATTTTGCGTAGCCAGTCTACTTGTTCGCTTAGTGATAAGCCGGTGAACATGTCTAGGTACGATTGTTTTTGATCGACACCTGTAGCTTTGTCTAAGTTGAATATGCTTTCGAAGCTTCCGTCTATTAATTTCACGTCGTCACCTGTATCTAGCTTAGTCATGTATTCTCGTACATTCTCGGCACGTGCTACTATTTCTGCTTTTGCTTGTTCACGTGTGCCTTCGTTTTGGCTTTGAAGTCGCCTCTGGATTCTTGTTGTTTCTTTATCATCAAGAACTTTAAAGTCATAAGCCTCAAGAAGAGTACGAAGATCGTTGATGCCACCATCAACTTCTTTTTGGTTTTGCATTTTTGCAAACTCTTTTGAAGCATCTTTGATGCCTATCTCACCAGCTTCTACTTTTTCTAAATATTCTGTTTTATCTAGGTTCATGGAATTTGCTAAAAAGGGCTACAAATCTAGCAGAAATGCATTAATTTTGGAATAGAAAAAGCCCCGATCGAATCGGGGCCTTTTGGCAGTCCCAAGGAGAATCGAACTCCTGTTTCCAGGATGAAAACCTGGCGTCCTAACCACTAGACGATGGGACCATTTAAAATGCTCAGAGATTCTAGCAATGCACTTTTGAAATTGCAATAAAATTTTACATGAGAACTAATATCGTGGTAAGTTTGAGTCTTAGTGTATAATTAATTTTAGTCATGAAGCTTCCAGATGATCATATAGTCGATGTCGCTCCTGGGGAACGATTTACTCCTTCAGCCCAATCTTTGAGTGGGTATGCCTTTGTTAAAGGAAGCCAAATTAAACCTGGAGTAAGAGCTGTTCCTACAAGTGATAGATTAAGTTCATTTAATAATCCTGATAGTTGGGATGAGTCAGGCAAAGAGAGATTTAAAAGTAGAAAGGTTGATGCAGTAAATCGTGCTGTACTAACCGCCGTATTAAAGTTAGTACCTAATGACGAAGGGGAACTTGCAATAATTCCTTTAGATCAGATAGATAACTTTGTTGGACTTGCTAGATCTAATGGCATCAGCGAATTCACAAAACTGGATGTACCTGATGATATATCAGATTTACATGCGCAATTATATGATGCAACTTTGAAAGTACTAGGTGTGAGATTATTGCAGCCAGTAACTTCAGCTAGTGGTGTGCTGCGAATACGTTAGTTTCGACTAAGTCTTTCTTCGCGGCTTTCGAAGTATTGTATGTTGTCTGCTTCAATTAGACCTGAGTTTTCTGCTTGTAGGTGGAGCTCAGTGAATGATGTTGCTTCAAGGACTTTTAGTTTAAGTTGGTTGTTTTTATTTATTAAGTCATTATTTTGGAGTTCTTGCTGTCTGAATTCGTACCCCATTTGAGATGATGTACTGATATTTATTAAATAAAGTCCACCGGATAATATAAGAATTAGGGTTAGACCTGTTAAGAGGTATCTAACACCTTTTTCTACTTCTTCTGATAGTCTGGTTTTCTTTGAAAAATTCATATTATGGTAGAGAAATTACTTCCATTTTAACGCTTGCAAGACCTGCTGATAAATTTTTTATTGCTTCAAATGCAGCAGTTGATAAGTCGATTATTCTACCGTCGACATATGGGCCTCGATCGATTATTTGTACTTGAACCCATTGTTCGTTCTCTGGGTTAGTAACTTTTACTATTGTTCCAAAAGGTAAAGTTTTGTGTGCAGCAACTAATTCTTCTGGATTGTAAGGTGCTCCTGATGCAGTAGTTGCTCCAGCAAGAGCGTTACCGTAGTAGCTTGCAATTCCTTCTTCGATGAAGCCTACGTAATAACCTTCTTCTGGAACTTGTGTTTCTTGGGCTGTGGTAGTTTCAGGTTCAGGAGTTGATTCTACTTGTGCAGTTGGGTTAAGTCTTTGATTTAGCCAAGTGTTGTATTCGTAAATGTATTGAGCAACTTGACCTCTTGTTAGGTCAACAAGGGGATTAAGGTTTTCTGCTTCGTCTTTGGCGATCATTTGTCTGTCTAGTGCGAATGAAAGACCGTTGGCGAACCATTGTCCTCCGTATACGTCGTTAGCAACTTTTGTTCCTTCTTCTACGTTTGACTGAAGTTCATCAGGCACAACTCTGTGTAGCATAGTGAAGAAGTCAGCTGTTTTAACTTCTTGGAGTGGCTTGATTGTATTGTCGGCGTAACCAGTTACTAGTTGTCGTACTAGTCCTTCTTTTAGAACGCTTATATACCAACCGCCTTGATCGATGTCTGAGAATTCTAGGTCTGGGTATGTGCTTGGATCCCAAGGGGTTTTTAGAGTTATTGATGTTTCTCCTGATAAGCTTGTTTCGTTACCGTTGATTATATAGCTTGATCCATCAGGTAAGTCGAACTCTTGTTCAGTGTAGATTGTTGGAACAGTTGTACACGTAAGAATCAGCTTTAGAGTCTCGGCACGAGTTATGTTGTTTTCTGGTTTTACAGAACCATCTTCGTATCCGTTTAGGCAGCCTTTATCTTGTAAATTCAAGATAGCGTCTCTGTTTGGATGATCAGCTGTAAGATCGTTGAAACTAGCTAAAGCTAGGTTTGGTACAAGTAGCGATAGAGCTAGGCTTGTTACTATAAGTTTATTCACTTTATTTGAGGTTAAGGACTATGTGACGTCGATCACCGTATCCTTTTGAATTTGT
>JAUHYY010000013.1 GCA_030426295.1 bacterium | reverse complement strand
TTCAGTCTCATTATGTACACACCCTGTGTAGCTCTACCTTGAGATGGAACCTTCTGAGCAGACAATCTGATAGCAATCCCTTTTTGAGATAGTAGCAGGATGTCTTTTTCAGTGTCTGATTTAACAACTACAGCACCTACAACTTTACCAGTCTTAGATGTAACATTTGCAGTCTTTACACCAGTTCCTCCTCTGTGCTGAGCTCTATAATCTTTAAGTGGAGTAGCTTTACCAAGGCCATTTTCCATAACAACTAGAAGTTTAGCTTTTTCATCTTTAACTACATCCATTTCAATTACTTTATCTTCTGGTTTTAGTTTAATACCTCTAACACCTTGCGCTGCTCTTCCCATTGGTCTTGCTTCTTCTTCTTCAAATCTAATACATTTACCATTGTGAGTAACGATAACTACTTCATCACCTTCGTTTACAGCTTTTACCCAGTTTAGAGAGTCTCCATCTTTAAGCTTAATAGCAATTAAGCCACTTCGTCTTACATTCTTGAAGTCCTCGAAAGCAGTCTTCTTAATCGTACCGTTAACAGTACCCATAATAAGGAACTGACCACGTTTTTGCTTCTCAGGAACAATTAATACAGAAGTTACAGATTCATCTTTATGGAGAGGCAATAAGTTAACAATAGCTTGCCCTTTCGCAGTTCTAGATGCTTGTGGAATCTCATGCACTCTTAATTGGTAAACTTTACCTTGATCAGTGAAGAACAGTACATTGTCATGATTATGAGCAAATTTAACTAGCTTCACTTGATCGTCTTCTTTTGTTTCCATTCCTTTTTTACCTTTACCACCACGATTTTGTACTTTGAAAGTACTAGGCGGCATTCTCTTAATGTAGTTTTCTTCAGTAAGAGCGATAATCATAGGTTCATTAGGAACAGTATCTAGGCTCGTAATCTTACCAAGTCCAGTAGGAACAATATCTGTCTTTCTATCGTCACCATATTTATCTCGAATTTCAGATAGTTCTTCTTTAATAATGTCGATAATTCTTTGCGGATCAGCAAGAATCGCTTTCAATTCTTTAATAAGTTCCATCAATTCGTTATATTCATCTTCGATTTTCTTTCTTTCAAGACCAGCAAGTGTTTGTAGTCTCATTTCAAGAATAGCTTTAGCCTGTAGTTCAGAAAGTTTGAATTTAGTCATCAATGCTTCACCAGCTTCTTCTTTTGTAGGAGCAGCTTTGATGGTAGCAATAACCTCATCAATATTATCTAGAGCAATCTTTAATCCTTCTAAGATGTGAGCTCTAGCTTCAGCTTTATTTAGTTCGAATTGAGTTCTTCTAGTTACAACAATCTTTCTGTGATCAACAAAGTGCTCTAGAACTTGTTTTAGATTTAGTAGTCTTGGTTGAATCCCATCAACTAGTGCAATCATGTTCATGTTGAACTTAGTTTGAAGGGGAGTTAACTTATATAGTTGTTGTAGAATCTTTTTTGGATAAGAGTCTTTTTTAAGCTCAATTACAACTCTAATACCTTCTCTATTCGATTCATCTCTAATATCAGTAATATTGATTACTTTCTTATCTCGAACTAGCTCAGCAATCTTTGTAACTAAATTAGCCTTATTAACTTGATATGGTAGTTCTGTAATAATAATAGCTGACTTACCATGAGATCTTTCTTCAATATTTGCTTTAGCTCTCATTACAACGCCACCACGACCTGTTGCATACATAGTTTTAATAGCGCCAACATCATAAATTGTACCCCCAGTCGGGAAGTCAGGACCTGTAATAAACTCCATTAGCTTATCTATGTCAGCATCTGGTTCATCACAAAGATGTATTGTGGCATCACAAATTTCAGTAAGATTATGCGGTGGAATAGAAGTAGCCATAGCTACAGCAATACCCATAGTCCCATTGAGTAGTAGTTGAGGTACCTTAGCTGGTAAAACAACGGGCTCTTTATGCGAACCATCATAATTATCTCTGAAATCTACAGTATCTTTATCTATATCGTTTAAAAGCTCATCAGAAATCTTTTGCATTTTAGCTTCTGTATAACGCATAGCAGCAGGACTATCACCATCAATCGAACCGAAGTTACCCTGACCATTTACTAGCATATATCTCATCGCAAAGTCTTGAGCCATTCTAACCATAGAGTCATATACAGCTGTATCTCCATGCGGATGGTACTTACCAAGAACTTCCCCGACTACTGTTGCAGATTTTCTGAACTTAGCACTAGATTTAAGGCCAAGATCATTCATTGCGTATAAAATACGTCTATGTACTGGCTTTAAACCGTCTCTCACATCTGGCAGAGCACGAGAAACAATCACGCTCATCGCGTAATTCAAGTAGCTTTCCTCCATTTCATTTGTAATTTGTCTTAGCGAATCTCTAGTTTGTGTCTCAGCTTTTGTCGCTTCTTCTTCGTTACCATCTTCAAAAAGTTCAGGATTTTCAGTCGTATTATCTTTATCTGCCATATTTGATAATTATTTATTGCCCAATATGTATACCAGAAAAAAAGGGAATTGTTAATTATTAATTATTAAATGTCTTTCAATAGGCAGAAATAGTTGCAATATCACACCTTGCCATACTTGCGATTTATGCCCCCTAAGGCTTTTTACATATTTAGTTTTCTGGTATAATTACTAGATAAATAAGTTATATAAATGGCTGACCAAAATACAACAACGACTACCCAAAACGCAGATGTTGCTGCAGAACAGATCAAGAATGCATCGCTGAAAAGCGAAGTTGACGCATCTTTAAGCGAAAAAGAAACTGCACAAAACTTACAAGCTGCAAATGAGCAGAAAGAAAAAGACAAAGGTTTAATCGACAAGGTCCTTGGACCAATACAGCAATGGTACGATAAAAAAGCAGAGAAAAAAGGTGAAAAAGCACCTAAAGCTCAAAAAGGAGAAAAGAAAGCTAAATCTGAAGCAAAAGCTACAGACGAGCCTAACCTAGATGTTTACCCTCCAAAGCTGAACGATAAACAAAAGAAAGAAATCCTAGATGCAGAGAAGGTATATAACGAGGGTGTCATGAAGCTACAGGATCTCATTGCTCCTTCTGCTATGAAGGTGATGTATAAAGGTCTACAAGTTTCAGGGCTTCATACGAGAAGTTTCTTTGTGTATTCGTATCCACGATTCATAAATACAAACTGGCTTTCACCGGTTATTAACTTCGATGTGACTATGGATATGTCACAATTTATTTACCCAATCGATTCATCAGCAATCATGAAAGTCTTAAAGACTAAGGTTGCGCAGATGCAGTCTTCAATGAGAATTAATGCAGAGAAAGGATTAGTTCGAGATCCAGCCCTAGAAACAGCTTTACAAGATGCCGAGGCACTTAGAACTGCGATCCAAAGAGGGCAAGAAAAATTCTTTCAATATGGTTTGTATTTCACTATCTACTCAGATGACGAAGACAAACTCGAAAAGATTTCAAAACAATTAGAAAGTATCTTAGGAGGACGTCTTGTCTTAACTAAGCGTGCTGATTTGAGAGCTGAACAAGCATTCAACTCTACATTACCGCTTGGGCTAGATGAAATTGAAGTGCATAGAAATATGAATACTTCACCTCTTTCAACAACTTTCCCCTTCACATCTACTGAACTTACTTCAAACGAAGGTATTTTATACGGTCTTAACAGACATAACGATTCGCTGATTATCTTTGATAGATTCTCGCTTGAGAATGCAAACTCAGTAGTATTCGCGAAGTCTGGTGCCGGTAAATCTTACGCTGTGAAACTTGAGATACTTAGGTATCTAATGCTCGACACAGACGTAATTGTTATCGATCCAGAAAATGAGTACGAAGAGCTTTGCCAAACAGTAGGCGGAAGCTACATGAAGGTATCTCTAAACTCAGACAGAAGAATTAATCCATTCGACCTTCCGACTCCATTAAAAGATGAAACACTTAAGCCTGGAGATCTACTGAGAAGTGCGATTATTAACCTCCATGGTCTACTAAAACTTATGCTTGGAGAAATGACTCCAACAGAAGAAGGTATCTTAGATAAAGCCTTAAACGATGTGTACGCACTTAAAGGAATTACAATGGATCTAGTTGATCCTTCTGAAAAAGAACCTCCAACTATGGAAGACCTACAAAATGTGCTTTCAGGAATGCGAGGTGCAGACAGTCTAGTTCAAAGATTGCAAAAATATACAACTGGTACATATTCAGGAGTATTTAATATGCCGACAAATATCGACCTAGCTACTGGTCTAGTAGTGTTCTCGATCAGAGATCTTGAAGACGCACTAAGACCTACAGCTATTTACATTATTCTTAATTATATCTGGAACAAAGTAAGAAGTGATCTTAAAAAGAGAATCCTCGTAATTGATGAGGCATGGTCACTAATGCAGCACGAAGACAGTGCTAAATTCTTATATGGACTCGTTAAACGTGCGAGAAAGTACTACCTAGGTGTAACTACGATTACTCAGGATGTAGAAGACTTCTTAAGATCAGAGCTTGGTAAACCAGTTATTACTAACTCGTCTATGCAGCTTCTTCTAAAGCAGTCACCCACTGCAGCAGAAAAACTACAAGAAATCTTCAACTTAACAGAAGGTGAGAAATACCTACTACTTAATAGTGGTGTCGGGCAAGGACTATTCTTTGCAGGTAATAAACATGTTGCAATCCAGACTATAGCTTCATACACAGAAGACAAGATCGTTACAACAAATCCAGAGCAGCTACTTAAGCAGACAGCAGAACAAGCTGCAACACCTGAACAAACTAATCAAGACACACAATAATGAACTTCATAATCTTTGGTATCGAAAACCCAGAAGTACGTGCTCTCGGCGAGCTCAAAGAACTTGAGCGTAGAACCGAAGGTTTCGAGCAGTTCATTAGCGACGTCATATATAATGAAGAAATGGACGTATTAGCAGAAGAAATCGAATACGATCTAGAAGAAACTCTAGACAGAACCGAAGAGCTAAAAGACCTTCTTAATGAACTTGGATCAAAGGCTCTAACCGATCAACTTGAAGAAGTAGAATCATGGATCAAGCAAGTACTAAAAGATCTAAATAAAGTCTGCATTTTTGATCTTGAAAACGAATCAAACCAAGAAGACCTTAAAGAAGTACTAATCGCAGCATTTGAGCTGAACCGTTACTTCTTACTAATTGAAGAAGCAATAAGGCAACAGCTTAACGAGCAGGGAATTATCTAAGATAAAGTAGAGCTCTATTAAGCACCGGATCATTACCAATACTTCTATCTGCATCCGTTGCAGATATTTTTACATCTGGCTCGATACCCTTACCATTTACATCAACACCATTAGGAGTTAACCAGTGAGCAATAGTTAGTTTCAAAGATGAGTTACCTCTGTAGCCAGTTATTTCTTGAACTGATCCTTTACCGAAAGTTGTTTGACCAAATAGCATTGCACCAGCTCTATCATTTAGTGTTCCAGCTAATATTTCTGCCGCAGAAGCAGATCCTTTATCTACGAGAACAGCAATACGTGCATCTTTTAGTTCTCCATCAAACTTAGAATTATCTGTCTTTTTTCTACCATTAGCATATTCTAGATTAACAATTGGTTCTCCTTTAGATGTGAAATGCTCAGCAACAGCTACAGCAGCATTTAGGTATCCTCCAGGATTGCTTCTAAGGTCAATAACTATTCCCTTCAGTGATGAAGGGTTTAAGCTGTCAATAAAGTCTGATACTTCTTTTGCAGTTCCAGCTCCAAAATTTCGAATTTTTAATACAGCAATATTATCAGAAGTTATTTCAGAACTAACATTAGGTACAACTATTTTTGCTCTCGTCACAGTAAACGTCTTCAAAGTTGAGTTTCTTTTCACAGTGATATCAACTTTCGTTCCACTCTTACCTTTGATTCTACTAATAACGTCAGTAATAGTTAGATTAACAGTGCTTACACCATTTACTTTTACAATGATGTCTCCAGGTAGCATTCCAGCCTTTTCAGCAGGTGATCCTGCAAGAGGAGCAATAACTTGGATCTCTCCATTATCGTTTGTAGCAAGTGAAGCTCCAATGCCCTCTATTTCATTGCTTAAGCTATCACTTAGTTGATCATTAACTTTTGGCTCAAGAAAGCTGCTATATGGGTCATCAAGTCTCTCAACCAAGCCTTCAATAGCTCCATATAGTAGATCTTCTTTATCAATATCATCTTTGCCATAATATTCCTTTAGAAGCTTGTCCCAAACATCCTCAAAAATTCTAAAAGCTGGTTCTGAAGTTAGAGCTTCAGAAACATTACTTAGCTTAACTGTAACTTTCTTCTGAGTAGGCTTACCTGAAGCTTCTTCGAATTTTTGCTGAAGACCATCACCATGGTAAATCATATAAGCCAGCTGCCTTCTTGTAAGGGGCGCAAATGCATCAACATTACCGCCACGTATCAATCCTAGCCTAACGGCTCTCGCAAAAGTAGGGGCGAAAAATGCATCTGATCCAATATTTCTAATACGTGAATTAAAGTCAGCTTTATCAAACACCTTAGGAACAGGCACTCCATCAAATTTCATATACATATCTAATGCCTTTCTAAGCGAGATATTACTATCAGGATTAAATTCATTACTATAAGGAGTGTAAATAATGATCCCAAGTTTTCTCATCTGCTCAACATAAGGAGCTAGGTCACCATCAACGTCAACAAAGTTAACCGGGTATTCATCGACAGAACTTGGCTCAAAACCACTTTTATCAAGCAGTGCACGCACAAATTCAGCTTTAGTAACATTTCTATCAGCCTCAAACTCTGAATCATCTATTAAATCAAGAGATTCAAAGTAATCGATCTCATCAAAGTCCTTATCAGATGAGTCTATATCTGTGTAAGCAAAGGCTGACCCTGCCATAAGAATCAGAATCAAAGACGTTAAAGTTGCGTTATGTATAGTTCTGGCCAATATTTTCATATTTATATGTTTAATCTAATTAGCTCTATTCTAGTAAATCTACGCTCAAAACCAATACCAAATTGGCAAAATAGGCCAAAATAAGGTATAATATATAGATATATTTGTATATTACTAATGTCAAATTTCGGCTTAAAATCAAGGAATTTAACTAGCTGGATAGCTATAACAGTATCTGGATTAATAGTTATTGCGTTAACATTCGCAATTGAGTCCAACTTAAATACATTTCAGGCTGAGACTCAGAAAGAAATTTTCAAACTAAGCTTAGAAACTGAAGAAAACATCCTTTTTATAAACTACAATAATGATAAAAGAGACGATCTTAGAGCTTATGACGCAGATGAAATAAATTTGCCTAGATTTATAAAAGCTGAATCAGATCTCACTTTAGAGATTTTTGGTGACACTTTCTTGACGCTAAGCAAAGGAGCCGATTTAAGAGTAATAATCTTTGATAAAAATCGAGTCCATATAAGCTTAGTAGAAGGTGAAGCAATCCTAGACAACAGACTCTCTCATAAAGCTAGCTCAATTCAAGCTAAAAATACTTTACTAAAACCATACGAAAGAGGAATCTACAGAGTGAAAGTTGAGGGCGATTCAGTCGAGCTTGAATCTATTGAAGGACAATCAATAATAGGAATATATGAAGACAGTAAACTGACTGCAAAAAAACTATTAGCAAGATCAAATACTTTAAAGTTCAATGAAGAAATTTCTGAAGCGAGCTTCAATCCTTTACCTTCAACAGGCGCACCTCTTGCAAAATATGCAGAACAGAAATTGATCACAGATATCGACAAAAAAGTGAACGAACTCAACCTGTTTTCATCTAAATATAAGGGTAAACAAATAACTCCTGACAGCAATACAACAATAACAAGAGGCTTCATAAAGACGCTGACCTTTAACAACACAAAGAAACAATTCTTGAGCCTATACCCTTACCAACAAAACATATTGCAGTCAGCAGTTTTACTTTCAAAAGGATCAGTAACCGAGGCCAAGGTATTAATATCAGACGCAAACCTTGAACTTGAAAAAGAGTTCGCGAAAAATCCTAAATCAGTAAATTCATTCAAACTTCAGCTCGCAAAAGACTACCAAGTTGTTGCTGGATTATCTTCAGTGAACAAAATGAACCCGCTCAAAGAAAATATTGAGAATAAACATAGGACCTTCATAAACGAAAAATTCTACCTAGAACTGATCCTGAGCAACATCAATGATGCGTATATTTTATTCCAGCAAGATGAAGTAATTCAGGCGGAAGAAAAAATAAACAACGTATCAAAAGCGATTGACTCTAAACTAACTTCTGAAGATATGGAGTTCTTAATTTATGCAATCGACAATATATCGACGCAAAATCCAGAAGCGAATTTCGAAAAGACATACGAGATAAGACAAGCCCTCTTTGATGAAATTAAAGACAAATCAGAAGATTTCAAAGATGCATACAGAAAGGCAACGAATGCGCACATCGATAGATTAAAAGACTATGCTTCAAAGCGAACAATCTCAACAGGTAAGATAAAAGACAGTGCATTGATCTTGATAGGATCTCTCGACTCTATACACCAACTTGCACACGAAGACTTTATCGATGAACTAAATATACAAGGTATTCAACTTGGATTTTAAGCAAATCCTTGAGTTCTAATTCATAGTTATGTAAAGTGTAGCGGCTTAAATAACTATTCAAAATTTATGGTTGATGATAAGAAAAAGGACACAAGTACTTATTCAGCGGATAATATTCAGGTACTAGAGGGTCTTGAAGCTGTAAGAAAAAGACCAGGGATGTACATCGGTACTACAGACGTAGCAGGTTTGCATCATCTTGTATGGGAAATCGTAGATAACTCAATAGATGAAGCTCTAGCTGGTCATTGTACACGTGTTGACGTGACATTAAATAAAGACGGAAGCGTTTCTGTTGCAGATAACGGTCGTGGTATTCCAGTAGAAACTCAAAAACAAACTGGTAAATCAGCACTTGAAACAGTACTTACAGTACTTCATGCTGGCGGTAAGTTCGGAGAAGGCGGAGGATACAAGGTGTCTGGTGGTCTTCATGGTGTAGGGGTTTCAGTAGTAAATGCACTTTCTACAACTACAATCGCAGAGGTGCACAGAGACGGGAAAGTACACAGACAAAGATACGAAAGAGGTGCAGTTATGACAGAAGTAGAAGTTGTAGGAGATACAGACAGAACTGGTACTACAATTACTTTCTTCCCTGATGAAACAATTTTCGAATCAGTAGAATTCAA
This sequence comes from bacterium, assembly GCA_030426295.1. Lineage (GTDB taxonomy): Bacteria > Patescibacteriota > Gracilibacteria > UBA1369 > JAUHYY01. The sequence goes on along the minus strand of JAUHYY010000013.1, from coordinate 6,065 downwards.
CTATCAAACAATAGTAAACAGACTAAGACAACAAGCTTACCTTACTAAGGGAGTAACAATCGCAATCAAAGACGACAGAAGCGGTGAACGTTACAAATTCTACTTTGAAGGAGGTCTTAGATCATACGTACAACATTTAAATAAAGATAAAGAATCTGTTTCGACAGTATTCTATACAGAGAAAGAAGTTGATGAAGGAGTAATCGAAATCGCTCTTCAATACACTCAATCATACCAAGAACACGTATTTACGTTTGCAAATAACATTCATACACCAGAAGGTGGTATGCACTTAACTGGTTTCAAATCAGCGCTAACTCGTACCATCAACAGTTACGCCCGTGAAAACGAACTAATTAAAGAAAAAGACGACAATCTAGCTTCAGATGACGTAAGAGAGGGGATCACAGCAGTAATCTCAGTTAAACTAGGGGATCCACAATTCGAAGGTCAAACAAAAGCAAAACTTGGTAATCCAGAAATGAGAACTGCTACAGAAAGTGTATTCGCGGAAACATTTGCAGAGTTCTTAGGAGAAAACCCAAGAGACGCTAGAGCCATTATCGGTAAATGTGAACTAGCAGCAAGAGCTAGAAAAGCCGCTCGTGCAGCACGTGAAACAGTAATTAGAAAAGGTGCTCTAGAAGGAATGACACTCCCAGGTAAACTGGCCGATTGTTCTTCTAAAGACCCAGCTAACTCAGAACTTTACATAGTGGAGGGTGATTCAGCTGGTGGTTCAGCAAAACAAGGTAGAAACAGAGAAACTCAAGCGATCCTACCATTAAGAGGTAAAATCCTTAACGTAGAACAAGCTCGTCTTGATAGAATCGTTCAAAACGAAGAAATCAAATCACTAATTATCGCCCTTGGGGTAGGTATTGGTGAAACATTCAATCTAGAAAAACTAAGATATCAAAGAATAGTAATAATGACGGATGCCGATGTAGATGGTGCCCATATTAGAACACTACTACTAACTCTATTCTTCAGATACTTTAGACCGATAATTGACAGTGGTAATTTGTTCATTGCCCAACCACCATTATACAAAATTACGTTTGGTAAAAAAGCATTCTATGCCTTCACTGACGAAGAGAAGGAGCAAATTTTAAAGAAGGAATTTGAAGGACAAAACGCTTCAATCCAACGTTATAAAGGTCTTGGGGAAATGAACCCAGAACAACTTTGGGAAACAACTATGGACCCAGAAAAGAGAACAATGCTCCAAGTTACAATCGAAGACGCAGAAAGAGCAGACAACATTTTCGAAACATTAATGGGGAAAGATGTAACCCCTAGAAAGAAGTTTATTCAAAATAAGGCAAAATACGTAAAAAACCTTGATATCTAAGAAAAAATACATATAATACGCAAGCTTTAATAAAAATTATGGTAAGAATATACGTAAAAAGAGACCCAAAAGAATCATTTGAAAGAATGCTTTCAAGATTCAAAAAGCTACTTCAAAAGACTCACAAGATCAACGAAGTAAAAGCTAAGTCTCGATTCTCAAAAAAGCCAACTAAGAGAGAAGAAAGAAGGTCAGCTATCATGAGAGAACATTATAGAAACGAAAGAAGAAGAAAACAGTTTTATTAAGCTTTCAATTTCACACCCTACGGAGCTGGTAACCATCTAATGGCTACCAGCTTTTATTTTTGCTATGACAACAATAAAAGAAATCTTAGAGAAGTATGATGAATTTCAGATCCCCAGACTGGATCTAGAAATCTTGCTATCTAAGACTTTAGAGTGCTGCAGAACTAAACTATATTCACATCCTGAGTCAAAAGTATTCAAAAAGTGCGTAGTCGAACTGCAGAAAATGGCTAAACAAAGAGCAAAAGGGAAGCCGATCGCATATTTGACGAATTCAAAAGAGTTTTACGGCTTAAATTTCTACGTAGACGAGAGAGTTTTAATCCCAAGACCTGAAACAGAAATGATTATCGATGAAATTAATTACGACCCAAATCAAGAAATTACAATTTTAGATATCGGAACCGGATCAGGAACAATCGGTCTCACATTAACTCATAAATATAAAAAGTCCCGCACAATTTTAATTGATGTTTGCAAAGAAGCCCTAGAAGTTACTGCGAAAAATGCTGTTAAATTCGATTTAACACGAAGAACAACTCTTATGCAGTCTGACCTATTAGCTAATGTTGAGCCAAAATCTGAGTTCAATGTCATCACTACGAATTTACCTTACATAGGGGAAGAAACCTATTCATATGTAAGCAAAGAAACTAAAGAATACGAACCTCAAAAAGCTCTATTTTCAGGCAAAGACGGCCTTGATCTATACAGAAAACTATTTGCACAAATAAAAGAAAAACAAATCAAATTCGACATCTTTATCGGAGAATTCGGATTCGGACAAAAAGAAATAATCACACAAGAACTTGCTAAATATTTCGAAAACTTCGAAATCAAAGAAGATTTAGCAGGCATACCAAGAATATTTATAGTAAAATAAACACATGGAAGACAAATTACAAAAACTAGTAGACGAACTCGCTGATATCGATTCACAGATTATCGACCCAGAAGTTATCAACGACCAGTCTAAATACAAGAACTTAATGCAACGTCGTGCTGAGCTAGAACCAGTTGTTAACCTAATCAAAGAGTACAATTCTACAAAGCAAAATATCGACGAAGCAAAAGAACTCATAGATGCAGAATCAGATGCTGATATGAAGGATTTCTACAAAACAGAACTAGACGAAAACGAATCTAAAATTACAGATCTAGAAGAAAAACTAAAAGTAGCACTTATTCCAAAAGATCCTAACGAATCTAAAAACGTAATAGTCGAAGTACGTGCCGGTGCTGGTGGTGACGAGGCGGCCCTATTTGCAGGTGAACTTGGACGAATGTACATGCGGTTCGCAGAAACCAAAGGATTTGATGTGGAGCTTATGAGTGAAAGCCCAGGGCCTGCTGGAGGAATGAAAGAAATGATTTTCAAGGTAGATGGACACAGAGCCTACGGAATGCTTCAATACGAAAATGGAGTACATAGAGTACAACGTGTACCAGAAACAGAAAGCCAAGGCCGAATTCATACTTCAGCTGCATCAGTAGTAGTTATGCCTGAAGCTGAAGAGGTAGACGTAGAAATTGATCCTAACGACTTAGAAATAGATGTGTTCAGATCATCAGGACCAGGTGGACAATCTGTAAATACAACAGATTCAGCAGTAAGAATCCATCATAAACCATCAGGACTAACTGTTACCTGCCAAGACGAAAAATCACAGCTTAAAAACAAGCTTAAGGCGATGTCAGTACTTCGTGCAAGACTCTATGCAATTGAAGAAGAAAAGAGACAAAAAGAACTTGGTGAAACTCGTTTAGCTTCAATCGGATCAGGTGACCGTTCAGACAAAATTAGAACATACAACTTCCCTCAAGATCGTGTTACAGACCATAGAATCAAACAAAGCTGGAACAACATCCCATCAATTATGGACGGAAACCTCGACGACATTGTCGAAGCCCTAATGATGGACGATCAAGCTCGAAGACTAGCTGCAAGCCAGTAGATTATTCTGACCACCTGATTATTGGTCCTTCAAATGGTCCGTACCAAGTAGTAACAAGCAGCTCATCACATTCTGCTGTATATTCAGCAGCACATTGAATATCAAGTTCAACACTTGATACTGCCACTTTCTCTAGATAGAAAGGTCGTATATCATCCATGAAAAGTGGACCATCAAATAGCCCTTCTTCAACATTTACATATAAGTTTCCAGCTACTCCATCTGGAGCAACATTAAGACCATCACCGACACCCCCGAACCTTATACGATCGAATCCGTCTGGAGCTTCAGCTGGCTCTAGTTCATTTGCAAATACAGCAGAAACATAGCTATCTAAATTATCAAACGAAACAGCTGTTTGAGCTTCTGTAACTTCTTGAGTTTCTTCTTGTGCTTGCTCAGATACTTCGGTTTCTTCAACTTCAGTCTCAGTAGTTGTTTGAGCAGTACATCCAGCCAAAGCAATAATTGTGATAAGTAGTAATAGTTTTTTCATTTTTTATTGTTAGATTCTACAAAAGTATTGCATAAATAGTTATATATTCAAAAGATACTATTATCTTCGTCTCAATACTTCATCATGCACATCATAGTTGTTTGTACGTGCAAGATAAGCTTTTACTAATCCATAATCAGTATCGAATTCCACTGGAATTATTAACATACCTGTCTTACCAACTTTTTGTTGGTCAAATAGAAATCTACAAGTAATTGATTTACTACCATCAAAAAGATCATCTGGAGATACAGGTAAATCCACAGATTCAAAACTAGCTGCCAAAGCTAGAGATGACTGACCAACAATTTCTCTTAAAGATTTAGCTGCTGCATTTGTCAGTATATCAAAATAGACTGAAACAAAATCAGAACGTGGTATTTCTTGACACAGTATTCGAGGTACAAGATATTCACGTTCATTTTCAGTCATAGTTGGATAAGGACTTTTTATTAAACCCGCTAAAGGCGTAGCAGGCTGGTATGAATTTATCGGTTCGCTTGGAACTTCTATTCCTTTAAATTTAAGCAGTCTTCCATCTGAGGTTACAAATTCTCCTTCAGAAACTGGCTCACCATTAATTTCGACATTCTCGGAACTTGAATCAATTACACTCATTCTCAAATTGGTAGTCATTGGTTTATTCCATCTAATTCGATCAACTCTAACAATCGATTCACCATCTTGTAGCAACCTTTCTGCTAATTTGTGTATATGCATAACAGTATCTGCACCATGAGCAAAACTTCTACACCAATCAGATACAAATAATTTAAGCGTTCCTTCAGCATGTGTACGACCATCAGTTTCAACATCTTTAAGTAAAGAAGAATCTAGAAAGTCCTCACTAACACCTGTATAGAAAACTGATTCATTAATCTGTGAGCACAGCGCTTGAATGCGAGGATCATTTAGATCAACTGTAACAGTCGCTTCTCGGTTGAGGATCATATGAGACGGCCCTTGAAGTTGAGGAATTCTATTGCTAGAACCGAATAACTTTTTACATTTAGGCATATTGTGCAATTAACGATGTGATACAGTACATTATTTTCGCAGTCATGTCAAGACCATACTTTATCTGATTCTTCATTAACGAACCACATGACATCCCAAACTTTCTTCTCTTTTTAGCGCTGCTTCACAAATCAATCGACCAACCAAGATCATATTTCTATACTCTAATGCAGAAACATCTGCTGTTATTGGCACGTCTGCACTCAACTCTTCGAAAGCAGAGCCCAAATCCTGCTTATTCCTAACAACCCCAACTTTATCCCACATCATTGATTGCAGCATAGCCTTATCTGCTTTAACACTCTTGAAACCCTCAAGATCAACATTACGATTACTCTCACCAGTACCATCATCCTCACCCTTAACCTCCTCACCAATTTGCATAGCAAAAACAGCAGCCTCAAGTAGGGAATTCGAAGCTAATCTGTTTGCTCCATGAACTCCTGTATATGCACATTCACCAAAGGCATAAAGACCTTCAACGTTTGTACGACCATTCTTATCAATTTTGATTCCTCCGCATAAATAATGCGCAGCAGGTTGAACTGGAATCAAATCTTCGGACATATCGATATCCATGCCTTCCAAAACCTTGTAAATATTTGGAAACCTCTCTATCAAATATTCCTTATCTTTATCTCGTATATCTAAATAAACCTGCCCATTTTTGAGCTCTTCGTAAATCGCTAAAGAAACTTTGTCCCGAGCATCCAGTTCATTAACAAATCTCTCGCCTTTACTATTAACAAGCTTAGCGCCTTCTCCTCGAACTGCTTCAGAAATTAAATCACCACTAGCTAAAACAGTAGGATGAAACTGAACAAATTCCATATCTTTAACTTCGGCCCCAGCACGGTAAGCCAATGCAACTCCATCACCGGTACTGACTGCTGGATTACTAGTGAATTTATATAGCTGACCAATTCCACCTGTAGCAATTACTACATCAGATGAATACAAAAACTTGAATTCACCATCTTTCAAATAATGAACAC
>JAUHYY010000012.1 GCA_030426295.1 bacterium | reverse complement strand
AACCTAGCTTTTCAAGTAGCTGCATCAAAACCGGGACAGGACCACACCCAAAATCCAAAGCTTTACCATCTTTTGCATAAGGATTAACTGCAGCTTTAATAAACCGCTTAAACATTTCAACGTAACCAGTATTTTCAATACTATTATCATGCATATCGTAGCGGGATTTTTCTTCACTTGATGCTAATAATGAATCAGAATTTTTAAAAATAAACTTACAAACCGTACAAACGTAGTAAGTAGTATTATTTGCTTCAATAGTCTCGCAATTACTCTCGCAAATTGTACACCTGGTTGACATATATATAATTATGAATATTATTAACTACCATAATTATACAAATGAAACATTCAACAACACCAATACAAATAACAAAACTCGAGCTTGACCCGATTACAGCGTGGGTAAGTTTCACAGATAAATTGAATCAAATGATAACTAGAGCACAAGATGGTAATAAGATAGTTTTCGATGAAGATGCAAAAGAACTAAAAGAGTTATTTTTAAAAATGGAAAATACTCCATATGCAGGCACTGCAGTACAGACTTTTAACGGATTTCTCGCTGATATGGGAATCCCTAGGCATGCAGAGGAGATTTTGGATGTACAAAGACCACAAATTGCTACTCCAGAAAGATCGTATCCAGACGAACTAGCGCAAGTCGTAGATAGTACGAGAACCCGTGCACAAGGGGCGAATTGGGTTCTTCAACGTTAAAACAAACCCCGGCCAGAAGACCAGGGTTTATAAAAAAACAGATGTAATTACATCTGTTTACTTACAATCTTTACAACCAGCTACCATTCCCCATCCAGCCCATAGAGCAGCTAGACCTACAAGAAGGTAAACAACATTTTCAACTGTTGGAGCACCTCCGAAGATTAGGTTTACAAGGTTCCAGTTTGCATCAGTAAAGTTACCAACACCAACTAGTCCCCAATTTAGACCACCAACTAGGAGTAAAACCCAAGCTAGTTTTGTCATAGAACATCCACCTTTCATATTGAAATAGGTTAATTATAAAACGGTAAATTGATTATAACAGTATTTATGTTTTTGCCAAAAGCAGGTATCATTGACATATATACGTCATATTTAGAAAAATGAACGAAGTCGGCCTATTTATTTACTTAGCTGGATTGATAATCGGATTAGGAGCGGTAACAGTTATAGACCTTCATGGTTTTCTTGGCAGAAAGTCAAAATACTGGACACAAGCAACTATTAGAACACATAAAGTCACGAAACCACTAATTTGGTTAGGCATTACTTTAGCCATAATTGGAGGTATCATGTTTTATAAAAACGAACCATTTAGAGGTATACCTATGTATCATGCAATAATCGCAGGTGTTTTAATTTTAAATGGATTTTTCTTGTCATTCGTAATAAGTCCGTACCTACTTGAGAAAGAGAAAGAAGGAAAAGACAAAGAACTTTTACCTGAAACTATGCAGGCTAAAATAACTATAAGCTTTATTGTTTCATTTTCTTGTTGGTGGTCAGGAGTTTACCTACTTGCAAAGTTTATTACGGAAAAAATCGCATAGAAAATTATGGCACTCCCGGTTATAATGCGACTCCTAATAAATCAAACATGTCAGACATAGCAGTAAATATAAAGAATCTCACGAAGAGATATAAAGACGGACCTTTAGCCCTTGATGATGTAGATTTGGAAATTAAGAAAGGCGAATTCTTTGCTTTGCTTGGACCAAACGGTGCAGGTAAAAGTACTATGATTAACATCATGTCGGGCTTAGTTAAGAAAACGCACGGAGATGTAGAAATTTTTGGCACAAATCAAGAAGACGATCCAACAAAAATTAAATTCGATATCGGTGTTGTCCCACAAGAAATATCATTCGATCCATTCCTGACAGTTCAGCAAACTTTAGAATTTCAGTCTGGATACTACGGAATCCGAGATAATAAAGAATACATTGAAGAAGTTCTAGTGAACCTAAACTTGATCGATAAAAAAGACGCAGGTACACGTCAGCTTTCAGGAGGAATGAAGAGAAGACTCCTCATTGCAAAGGCTTTAATCCATAAACCAAAGCTACTAATTCTAGATGAGCCAACAGCTGGTGTAGACGTTGAACTAAGACATACTCTATGGACATACGTAAGAAAGCTAAACGAAGCAGGCCTAACAATACTTCTGACTACTCATTACCTAGAAGAGGCAGAAGCTTTATGTAAAAGGCTCGCTATTGTAGATAAAGGAAAAATAAAAGCAGTTGGAAAAACAAAATCCCTTATCGAAGAATACAGCGGTAAAAAAACAATCTCGCTAAACTTAAAAGAAAAGCTTAAAGAAGTCCCAAGCGAACTAAATAAATACGAAACACAAATCCTCGAGAACGGAAGCATACTAGAAATTACTCTAGACCCAAGCAATACAGAGCATGTATTCAAAGCTGTCGGAGCAACTAGCCTCGACGTTACAAACTTCTCAGTGGCAGAGCAAAGCTTAGAAGACGTATTCTTAAAACTAACCTACGAACAACATGAAAAGTAATACATACGGTGCATACACCTTATTTAAAAAAGAAGTAAACAGATTCAAAAAGGTTTGGGTTCAAACACTCGTATCTCCACTTGTATCAAATCTACTTTTCTTAGCAGTATTCGGTCTATCTCTAAACAGAAGCATGCCAGAACTAGACGGAGGAGTAACCTATCTACAGTTTTTGGTTCCAGGTCTAGTAATTATGGGGATGATGAACAACGCATACCAAAACTCATCATCATCAATCGTAATCGCTAAATACAACCAAACAATTTCTGACCTACTCACAATCCCACTTCGACCAATCGAAGTCCAATACGCTTACACTCTTGCTGCAACAGTTAGAGGTCTAATGGTAGGAATAGTTACATACATTTCTACTCTGCCTTTCGTTCAAGTTCCCATCAAGAACCTGCCTTTGATTTTACTGTCATCTATTTTAATCAACGTAGCCTTCGGACTCCTTGGTCTCGCAGTAGGGATCTGGGGTAAAGAGTTTGACCGTATGGCAGCTATACAAAACTTCATTCTAACACCATTAATCTATCTAGGTGGAGTTTTCTACTCACTAAGCGTATTGCCAGAGTCATTCCAAAAAATAAGCGCTCTAAATCCATTTGCTTACATGATAGATCTTCTACGGGCAGGATTCATCGGCACTTCAACCTTTCCAATCTCAACAAGCTTAATCTTCGTTGGAATAACAACCCTAGTGCTTCACTTGCTTACAGGTTGGATGCTACGAACTGGATACCGAATCCAAAGTTAAGAGTAAGTATTAAGATTAATATCGCTCACACAAAAAAGCCCCATCAATAAATTGAAAGGGCTTTCTTACGTAAGGGGTGAAAATTATTCCACTGATGCTTCAGCGTCAACTTCAACCATTTCGTCGTCAGACATTTCATCTTCAGACATTTCGTCTTCTGACATTTCGTCAGTAGCTTCATCAGTAGCTACTTCTTCGTCAACAACAGCTTCATCAGCCATTTCTTCGTCAGCAGCTGGTGCAGCGCAACCTACAGCTGAAATAAGAAGTACAGATGCAAATACTGCTAGTAATTTCTTAGTCATATTTTTTTTGTTAAGAAATAAAAATATTTATTTTTCCCATTTATCTGGGTGCGATAAGTACTTTAAGATATATGTAATATAAATTGCAACACTTTTTTAAGCCGTTTTTGATTAGTTTGCTCTCTCAACATATTCCCCCGACTGAGTATTAACTCGGATTTTTTCACCTATATTTATGAACAGAGGAACTTGTAAAACATAACCAGTTTCTAAAGTGGCTGGTTTTGACCCTCCTGAGGCTGTATCACCCTTTACACCAGGATCTGTATGTGTAACTTCAAGGTCCATTTTAGGCGGTATCATTACAGAGATTGGCTTACCTTCAAAATATTGAATATCAACATCGGTCCCATCAACTAAGTAATTGGCTTGATCCCCGATCGTTTCATTGTCTAATGCGAATTGCTCAAAGCTCTCGTTATCCATGAAATTAAACGCTTCCCCATCGCTATAAAGAAACTGAGCTTTACCATAAGTTACATCAGCTGGTTCAAGCTTATCATTGCCTTGAAAGGACTTATTAACCATTGATCCAGTTAAGAGGTTCTTGATTTTTGTCTTACAAACACCACCTTGTCTTGCTTGTTTAGAATGTTGAGCAGCAGCAATCACGTATGGATCACCATCAACAATTATCACCATACCCGGTCGTAATTCACCTATTGAATACATAAGAATAAATTAATATCATGTAAATACGAGACCATAGTAAGAGTTATGTTAAATCTAATCAAGAAGAACGGGGCTGCAATACTGTTTGCAGGGGCCTTGGCAGCAATCTTTGGACTGCAAGCCTTTGGCATCAACATGAAAAGTAATTTAGTCGTGGGTCTATTAATGGTGATACCTGGCGTACTTATATTTACCAAGCATATGAATCCAAAGCTAAAGTTCGACAAAGAGGAGCTCATATTATTTATATTCTTAGGATTCTTTATTATAAGTACTTTCCTAAGTAAGTCACCATACGGCTACCAAGAGTATATGACCTTTGTAGGAGGCGCTCTGCTCTATCTTTTTGTTTCAAATTTGAGAACATCAAAACTACCTATTAGAGAATTTCATTGGTTAACAGTCTTAGTTGTCACAGGATTTTCACTATTTGGAATCTACGAAATCACAACAGGGCCAGCTAGCCGACTCGATGGGCTTTTTTATGGAGCGGAAGTTTATAGTAACTATCCAAACGCAATGGCTCAGCTGCTATTATTTGGAATCCCTGTAACGTGGCTGCTTTATAGACATTATCAAAAAAATAAAACTGTAAGACTCCTTATATCTTTAGCTTTAGTAATAAACTTGATGGCACTTTGGCTAACTTTCTCACGAGCTGGATACATAACCTTTGCAATTATGCTTGGCGCAAGCGCAGCTTTGTATTTAGTAAGAGAAAAGAAGCCAGTAGAGATGTTCAGAATAACTGCCACAATTTTAACATTTATTATAATCGGTTGGATTGGAGCCGTAGGCATCAATTCACTCAACGAACAGCCCATAGATATCGAAGAACGAGTTACATCAGAAGATGTATCGAGCGAAAAATCCCTAACAGAAAGATATGGCTTCTGGTCTGGCAGTCTTAAGATGGCTTCAGACAGACCAGTGTTTGGAGTAGGGCCAGGAAGTTTCGAATATTTTTACCCAGAATATCAGAGAGGACTACTTGCTATTTCTGATCATCCACACAATTTACTCCTTAAAATCCTAACCGAAAATGGATACCTAGCAACCTTGTCATTCTTCGTATTCTTAGCTCTAGTAGCCATAAAGTCTATGTGGGAATACATATGGATAAAAAATAAAGAATCAGAAAGCTACGGAATCCTGATGATAGTTTTCTTAGGATTAACTCTTCATAACTTAGTAGATTACAACCTTAATTTCACATTACTGTGGCTTATCTATTTCTCGGTTATGGGCTTGCTCGAAAATGCATACACTTGGCACGAATCTAGAATTGCAGTAGATCAGCATCGGTTCACAAGAAACAAGAAAATATACTCAGCAAAAATTGCTGCCGTAAGCCTGACGCTAGTAGGCATTTCATTTTTTCAGGGTTACGGATACACCTACTTAAAATCAGCAGAAGCGGGAAGCCTTGATGCAATATTTGAAGTTAAAACAGCTCAACAGTATCTGCCTTTCAAGCACCAAGTTTACGAAGTTGCAGCAGCGATCGAGTCACAAACTCAAACTCCTGAGTTTGACTACCCAGAAAAGTTAGACGAATTTCACCCTCTAATATTCCATGATCAATCTTTCAAGTTTCTTGACCAAGAATACGATCTAACAGTGCTAGAAAATCTAGCGATGGTTCATGGTAAAAATAACTTTAACTACCACCTGATTTATCTTAATGCTTTATCAAATAACGACGAATCTGAAAAATTAAATGAACTAAACAGCTACTATCAAAGCTTCATCAAAGAGTACATCGAATTAATGAAACAAAACGCACATCAAACAGTGGCAACTTTGAACCCGTACTACGCAGACCAAATCTTCAACTTTTTCTTATTGCTAGATACATCTAGAGATGATAATGAAGAGTGGAAGCTTCTATACCAAGAGTACGAAGAGGCCTGGCAAGATGAAATCAATAAGTTCAACGCCAGATTTAATACTAAATTTAACAGAGTAAATCCAGATGCAGCTATTAATAGCAACTTCTAATCCGGGAAAATTCAAAGAAATCTCAGAAGTATTTAACAATCTTTCGGTTGAGCTTCTCAACCTCAAGGATTTAGGAGTAGATTCACAAGTAGAAGAAAACGGTTCAAGCTACAAAGAAAACGCTCGAATTAAGGCAGCGCATTTTCATGAAATTACAGGACTACCAACGCTCGGAGAAGATTCAGGCATAGTTGTAGAAGCGCTCAAAGATGAACTAGGAATGCACACTCGAAGATGGGGAGCAGGAGCAGAAGCCTCAGACCAAGAGTGGATCGACCACTTCATGTCGGTAATGCAAAACCACCCTGACAATAGAGGCGCAAAGTTCTTCTCACACATGTACTTCATAAATGGTAACACAGAACACCACGTTATTGGCGAAACCCTAGGATTAATAACTCCAGAACTTGAAGCACCAATTTACGAAGGGCTGCCATTAAGTTCATGCTTTAAACCTGAAGGTAAAGACAAGGTATACAGTGCAATGTCAGAAGACGAAAAAAACGAAATTTCTCATAGAGGAGAAGCCGCATGGCAAATGTTAGACTATCTTAAATCATTCTTCGATGAACAGAATTAAAGAGGTTAGAGACCAAGTCTACAAAATGTCTCAAGATAAAGAGAAATGGCAAAATCCTATCGGCCAAGAGACAGCCAAATTACTTTGCAATTTAATAAATGAACTAAACGCAAAGAAAGTTTTAGAAATCGGCACATCTGCAGGATATTCAGGCCTTTGGATTATCGAAGCCTTGCTCAAAACCGATGGCCATCTTTTTACAATCGAATCAAATAAAGAACGGTACGCCACCAACACCAAAAACTTTGAGAAAGCCGAAGTCACTCACATGGTTACTAATGTACTAGGACATGCTCCAGAAGACTTACCCGCTATACCCAAAGGAATAGATTTTGCATTCTTTGACGCCACAAAAAGAGAAACAATTAGTTTCTTAGAAGGCACTTGGGAAAAACTAAATCCAGGCGCAAAAATTCTAGTCGACAATGTAGATTCTCACATAGATAAAATGCAGGAATTCATCGACTACCTAGACGAGCACAATTACCAATACAAAAGAATCCATATAGATGCAGGTCTAATCTTAATAGATAAGCCTAGTTAATAATCTGTAGTCCACTAGCATAAGTTAAGCAAGCACCTCCCCCTTCGAAATTATCAGGAGTAAAAAATGCCCTAACCATTACTTTATTACTAGAAGAAGAGTCCTTGAGCTCATTATAAGAGCTTTCTCCAATTGTAAATCTGTGGTTTTCAACCGTATCACCTTTGGTACATCCAAGCCCTAGATAATAAGTGCTGCCATTCTTACGATTAACAGAATTACCCTGATCAACTAATACATCTAAAGCAGTAAACATGGTCTCGTCAGTCGCCTCAGAAAACGCGAAGTATGCTTTTTCTCTGTCTTCACCAAATAGGTTTTCAATCTCTGTTACAAGATAACCTCGCAAGTCTACATAACCTTCTAAACCTGTTTCATTAGCAAGGGTATCTTCGAGTTCTTCAGAGCTGCTTACAAACTCTTGTGCTTCTTTCTGATCCAGAACGAACTCTTTTACTTCTTCAAATTCATCTAGAAATTCTTCACTTAATCCCATTTCATTAATCCCTAAAAAATCATGAGCCCCACTTACCTGCATCCCTATTCCTACAAACAGTGCAGTCAATAATAAAAAATTAACAATCAACAATTTCTTTACCATAATCGTAATTTAAATTTAGTGTGTGTATAATAACTCTGCAGATTTAAAATACAACTACATGGGAATAATAAAAAAAGTAGCTCAAAACATTATAGTTAAGACAGAGCTAACAATCACAGTTGATAGACTACTAAAAGAATCGAAGTTCACCTTCAACTTCTTCTTTTTACTTACAGTTTCAGCAGTAATTGCCACAATTGGACTCCTAAACAATAATACAGCAGTCATAATAGGAGCCATGATTATCGCTCCTCTGCTTACTCCGCTTTTATGCCTTTCGATGGGGGTCATGGCAATGAAAAAGAAAATGATTGTTTATGGAGTTTCATCACTATTCTTTGGATCAGCTGTTGGTGTGGCCACTGCATACTTAACTACAGCTCTTCTTGGTAGAACGGCTCTACCTCTAGAAGTAATTGATTTATATACAGTTCATCAGTTCGAGTTCATTCTTATTGCATTCTTAACAGGTATGGCTGGTGCATTCTCATCTTTAAATCCAAAAAGAAGCGAGCAACTTATCGGCGTAGCAATTGCAGTGGCTCTTATTCCACCACTTTCTTTCGCAGGCATATCTCTAGCATTGAGCGAACAACAACTGTTTCAAGACTCAATAATACTATTCACTCTAAGCATATTAAGTACAAGTCTAGGGGCAATGGTTGTTTACGCAGCTCATTTCGTAAGAAACCAGCTTGATGCATCGGAAGTTAAAGTTGAAACAAAGTAGCTTCTATAGATCTTCTACTGCTTCTTCTAGTCCTTCAGTTAGATCGCCAATAGTAACACTATCTCTTTCGCCAACTTTAAGTTGAATGATTTCTTCAGAGGTGTATCCATTTACATCAAACACTTTAACTTTAACTTTGAACGTAGATCCAAGTTTTAGGCCAGGAACTCTAACTGTTCCAGTAAATGGCTCCTCTGTTATTGTTTGCTGTAGCGCATCTTCGAAATAGAATTCAACCTTGTCTGCACCAGATGGGGCATCAACTTCAGCTGTTACTTTAATCGCACCAGGCTTTACAGTATCTCCGTCGCTATGAGACACGATACCAATACTTGGAGCATTTTCAGCATATTCTGGTTTACATAGTTCACTTTCTTCATCGATTGGAACACCAATTGCAAATGTATCTGACAACCCCAGTGATTCTCTGATAGAATTTCGTTTCTCTTCATCAAGCTCATCAAGACTTCGGATCCAAGCAATAATTTCAGCCTGCCAGTTAAATCTATCTTCCACGGGTTTAGGATTCCAGTATGTAACTTCTTTAACAAACTCAGCCGGACAAGAATCATTTGGAATTTTACCATTCCGCACATCAGAAACTCTGATAGAGAAAGAGTTATCAACTTCAGTTGGAACACTGAAGCTAGCAAAAAGATCAGAGATAACCATGTTTTCAGGAGTAAACTTGCTTGGCAGAAGTCCAGAGAATTTACTAATTTGAACAGTCTTAAGCCCTCTTGGAATCTCAAACTCTTTTCTTGGTAACTCTAGCTTTCTATGAGCAAAGTTCATGAACTTGTTCCATGCAGGCGTTGCCCCACCATAACCACTGGCGTTTAAATTCATCGCTTCACCATCACTATTACCAGCCCAAACAGCAGTCACTAGTTGAGGAGTGTATCCAATTGTCCAAAGGTTTGAAGGTAAAATTTCAGTAGAAGAAATTCTTTTATTACTCGTACCAGTCTTAGCTGCAGCTGGTCGATCAGCCAAGCTAAGTAGCTGACCAAGATTATTTTCTTTATCAGATAAGATATCTGTAACAAGATGAGCAGCTTGTGGATCGATTACTTCAATAGGTCGAGTCAAAGGCTCTTCACCATTATCAACGAGTACCTTACCATCCTTATCTTCAACCTTAATGATAGGGTTTACATCCACTTTTTTACCGTTGTTTGCAAGAACACTGAAAGCTTCAACCATTTCTATCATTTTAACTTCACCAGTACCAAGGGCTATCGGCCATCCATAATCAACTCTCCTATCTAAGCTTTTAATACCCATTTTCTCAACATTATCTATGATCGCATCTTGTTCACCACCTAAGAAGTAAGCCTTAATCGCAGGAATATTCCTAGACTGCGCAAGACCACGCCTAATACTTATTGGCCCAACAAATTCACCGTCATAATTCTGAGGCTCATCATCACCAAGTTTCATTGGTACATCATACACAACCGTCCCAGGAGCATACTTATTCAAGAATGCCGACATATAAACCAAAGGCTTAAACGAAGAACCTGGCTGCCGAAGGGCAGTAGTCATATTTACGTTCCCGTCAATTTCTTCATCAAAATAATCTGAGCTACCAACCATACTTACAACATGACCATTCTCAGCACTTATACTTACTAGAGCCGCATTACTGGCACCATATCTTCTATTAGCAACTGATTGTTCGGCAATAATTTTTTCAGCTTCTTTTTGTAGTTCCAAATCTAGAGTTGTATACACTTTAAGACCACCATTTTGTACATATTCCTGTCCGTATTCTTTTTCAAGCAGTTCCTTAACATAAAAAACAAAATGGGGAGCCTTAATATTCGATTTATATTCATTAAACTCCAAATTAACTGCTGCAGTCCGAGCTTCTACTCTTTCATCTTCTTTAATATATTTTAGGTCTTCCATTCTCTTCAAAACAGCATCAGTTCGACCAGGTAAGTACAGCTTTTCATCATTCCATGGAATGTCATACCACTTACCAATAAGCCCATTCGTATATTCATACTCAGATAAATCTTTAATCCCACGTAATTTACGGCCCTCATTTTTTTCATCATTCAAATCAATATCTAGGGTTGTATATTTATGTGACCCAAAAGGCGAATAATAAGTAGGAGCTTTTGGTAAAGATGCTAATACTGCAGATTCAGCCAAAGTTAATTCATTAGAATCTTTATCAAAGAAAACTTCTGCAGCTTTCTCAACACCATAAGCAGTTCCACCATATGGAATCTGATTTAGATACATTGTTAAGATTTCATCTTTTGTAAATCTTCTTTCGATCTTAACTGCCAAAATAAGCTCTTTCATTTTACGTGTATAAGTTCTTTCTGAACTCAAAAACACATTCTTAACTAACTGCTGGGTAATAGTTGACCCACCTCTTGGACTACCAATACCAAATTCACTCAAAGTAGCCTTTATAATACCTGGAAGATCAAATCCGTTATGCTTGTAGAATCTGTCATCTTCAATTGCAACAGTCGCAAGCTTCAAACTTTCAGGAATATCTTTGGAGTCTACAATTTCACGATTTTCATCACCGTGTATTGTATAAAGTACCTTTCCGTTTCTGTCATAAAAAATTGTTGATTCCCCACCAGCATAATTTTCTATTTGTTTTACACCCGGAATAAACAGCGAGAAGAATGCAGACAAGCAAATAATAACTACTAAAAATGCAGTAGCTGCTGAAAATCCAAGCAGTATAAGCCTCTGCTTGAAACTTCTATTCGAGAGATCAAGTTTATGGGCATAGTCTCTATAACTTTGAGCAAGATTCGCAAACAAACCACCAGACTGTCGCCGTCGTTTATTACTGTTTCTTTGTGAGCTGTTGTTATGTTTGAAATTTTTGGAACTTGCTTTCTTAAACCGTCTATTAAATTTTCTATTCATATAATATGTCTACAGTATCGGGATTTTAGCAAAACCCCTTAAAAAAACAAGATTTTGGGCAAGGGGAATTGATGTATAGCTTTTCAAACTTGCAACTGCTAAAATAATCTCGCTTAATATTAATTACTAAAAATGTTAGACGTAGCATTTTGGTACTACTTAATCGGAGTCCTCTGCGTAGCAGATGGTCTTTTATTGTTATTCATGCCAAAAGAAGCAAAGCGCCTTCTTAAAGGAGTAACAAGACGAGTAAGTACTATGAGACTTATGGGTTACGCAGCAATATTAGTCGGTGTCGCAATGTGGTACTCGGCTAGCTTCCAAGAAGGAATTGCAGCATTAATCCTACTGGTTCTGTCATATTTGGTTCTAGTAAAGGTTTTGTTCCTTTTATATGCACCAAGATGGATCAGAAAGCATATTGTAAAAAACGTAATTAAGTGGAAAGAAGTATACTACCAGCTCACTGGAGTTTGCGTAGTAACTTTAGGATTGGTAAGTCTTATTTACGCGGTACTTTACATCTAGAAAAATCTTTTAAAATAAATTAAACTACATTTCCTGTAGAATTTTAACGACTCTAAAGGAAGTCAATAATTAACAATCAAAAATGAACCTTTCATCTCTAAGTTGGATTCTCATAATCGTATCAACGGTATTAGCTCTTGGTGCTCAGGCAAAAGTGCATTATGCATTCAAGAAAGCCATGAAGAAAAAAACATCTGCCGGGTTAACTGGCGCCGAAGTTGCAGGCAAAATCCTTAAGTCAGAAGGGCTGGACTTACCTATTAATAAGGCTAAAGGGCATTTGTCAGATAACTACAACCCCATAAAAAAGACAGTAAATCTTTCAGAACCTGTTCATTCACAAACAAGTATCGCTTCACTTGCAGTAGCTGCCCATGAAGTAGGTCATGCTATTCAGCATAAAGAGGGATATCACTGGCTAGTAATGAGAACTACTCTTTATCCAGTTGTTGGATTCAGCTCATGGCTTGCACCAATTCTGATTATCGCCGGATTCTTTTTTACAGGAATCCCTTATCTTCTAGACATTGGTATTATTTTATTTGCAGCAACAGTGTTCTTTACTCTAATCACTCTACCTGTAGAGTTTGATGCAAGTAAAAGAGCAATGATCAAAGTACAAGAGTTAGGCCTAGTTGGAGCCGATGAATCTAGGCAAGTTAAAAAAGTTCTAGACGCAGCAGCACTTACTTATGTTGCAGCAGCGGCGACAGCTATACTAGAATTAGTAAGACTTATTTTAATCGCTCAATCAAGAGACTAATGAAACTAAAAAACATACTCAAATTCCTTACTGACAGAAATGCAAAAGCTAAATATTATTGGAAGCTTATAAGTCTCCTTGCACTTGCAAATGTAGGTGTGTCAGGCTGGCTACTAATGCTCGAGCACGACTACGCAACTGCCACAGACACTTTTTGTGATTTTTCAGACAAATTTTCATGTTCAACTGTTGCAGCAAGTAAGTATTCAGACCTTTTTGGTCAGCCAGTAGCATTATGGGGAATCATCGCTTATCTAGTGATGTTTGCGGTTGCATTACATTTTTCTAAATCAAAAAAGATTAAAAAAGAAATCTGGTCTGCGTGGCTTTTATTCATTGCAGGATGTCTTGCCTTCTCGCTCTACCTTACGTATGCAGAATTATTCATAATTAAGAGTATCTGTATTTTCTGTGTTACTCAGCAAGTACTTATACTTCTGATAGCAGGATTCCACTGGCCAATATTAAAAAGTGATAATCGGTTATGATTTATCTAGACCATGCGGCAACTACTCCTTTGGATCCAACTGTGCTTAAAGCAATGGAACCATATTTAACTGAGCAGTTTGGTAATCCATCTCAGCTATATTCTTTAGGAAGAAAAGCAAGGGATGCAGTCGAGCAAGCCCGCGAAACTATTGCAGGTATTTTAAACTGCACGCCATCAGAAATCATATTCACAAGCGGCGGAACAGAAAGTTGCAATTCAGCAATCTTCGGAATCGTCACCGGAACAATGCGACCTCATATTATTACTACGCCAATCGAGCATTCAAGCATATTGGAACCACTAAAAAAATTAGAGAAAGAGGCTTATCAAATCGATTACTTAAACGTAAACGAATTCGGTGAAGTCAATTTAGACCACTTATCAGAACTTATTGATCCAACCCGAACAGCAATGGTCTCAGTTATTTATGGAAATAACGAAATAGGAACAACCCAAAACATAAGTTCAATCGCTCAAATCTGCAAAGAAGCAAATATTCCTTTGCACACAGATGCCTGCCAAGCCCCAGGACTCCTCAATATAGATGTTCAAGAACTGGGAGTAGACGCTATGTCTTTAAATGCAAGCAAGATTTACGGGCCAAAAGGAATAGGTCTACTTTACCTAAAAGAAGGAACCCCTTTCGAACCACAAATTCTGGGAGGGGGGCAAGAAAACAACCAAAGATCAGGAACCGAAAATGTGGCTGCTATAGTTGGCTTTGCAAAAGCGCTTGAACTCGCAGCGCAATCAACGCATAAAAACAAAATAGCCGGACTCCGTGACCACGCAATCAAAAGGCTGACAACAGAAATTGAAGGCTGCACTTTAAACGGACATCCACTTAAAAGACTCGCAGGCAATATAAACATTAGTATTGATGGCATAGAAGGCGAATCAATTCTTCTTAGGCTCGACCAAAAAGATATTTATGTATCAACAGGCTCGGCCTGTGCTTCGCAAAGCGCCTCGCCGTCGCATGTTCTAGATGCCATCGGAAAAACAAAAAATGAAGCACACTCCAGTTTAAGAATAACTTTAGGTAGATCCACAACCCTTGAAGAAATCGATCAGGCAATCGAGGTAGTAAAAGAAACCGTAGAGGAAATACGGATAATAATCTAAGCACACTTTAGCCGGTGTCTTAACAGCTACTAGCCATTTACTATTAGCTATTACTCATCTACTATATGTAGGCTTTTAAAAGACAAAACAGTGATTACACAAACAGTAATAATTATCGTTGCAGCATTAGCAGGAGCAGCCCTCGGAATTATCTTTGGAGGAAGCCGAGAAAGCTCTAAAAGACACGAACTCCAGCTCAAAGCAGGAAGACTTTTAAAAGAGGCTAAAACAAAAGTTGAAAAAATCGAAGCACGTGCAAATGAAGAAGTTCTAAAACTAAGAAAAGAGCTTCACGACCTTGATGAAGATTTCGTAAGCGTAGAAGAAAATATTGCTAAAAGAGTAGATTTAAAAAGAGAGGCACTAGCAAAAAGAGAGAACAAAGTTAACACCGTTGAGCAAAGATACAATAAGATACTCGAAGACATGAAAGACGCAGAAGATAAAACTGCACAATCAGCAGAAGAGCTATCAGTTGCGCTAATTAAAAAGACAGGACTTAAAAAAGATGCTCTTACAGAACAGCTAAAAGCGGACTACGAGAATGATTTTAGAAGTTATTTCAAAAATGTTTCAGTTCAAATTCAAGAACATGCTAAAAATTACGCACAAAAAGATTCTTGTAAAATCCTAAAAAGCGTAATGCAAAGATACGTGGGGGCAAGCTCAGTAAGCCCATTAGAAAGAAACGTTAAGGTTTCAAAAGACATACAAAAAGCAAAATTTCTTGGTAAAAGAGGCGTAAACCTTGCTTACTTTGAAGAAAAAACAGGAGTAAACGTACTAATTGATTACGAACCAGGATACATAACTGTTGCATATTACAATTTAGTAAAACAAGAAACGGCTAGACTTACTCTTAAAAAGATAATCAAGAAAGATGAAATTAACCCAGAGGTAATAGATGCTGCATTTGAACAAGCCTCAGCTGAGATGGAAGAAATCCTGTACAAAGAAGGAGTGCGAGCTGCAGAAATTGTTGGAATCGAAAAGAGAGACAGAGAACTAATGGTTTTGATTGGACGAATGAAATATAGAACAAGTTACGGTCAAAACATTCTTTACCATTCAATCGAAATCGCATTCTTCTGCGAAATGTTAGCAGACGCAATTGGTGCAGATACGCATGTTGCAAAATTAGCAGGCTTTTATCACGATATAGGAAAAGCAATCGATCAAGAGCTTGGAGAGCCACATGACTACTTAAGTAAACAGATTCTAGAAAAGTTTGAATACCCATGGGAAATTGTTCATGCAGCATGGACTCATCATGATGCAGAACCACCAGAAACGGTAG
>JAUHYY010000011.1 GCA_030426295.1 bacterium | reverse complement strand
GGTCATGATTTGAGTTTTAGTTATCCACTTGTTTCAGAGTTGGAGGAATATGATACAAAAGTTAGCTTAATGCCTTCTGATGGTTATGTTGCTAGAAAAGGGATCCAGAGAATATCTGCTGGTTTATATCAAAGTGAACAGCTGCCATCTGGTTCAATAATTTCGATTCCAGATCGTTTGTCTGACCAGTTGCGTAATGTAATAAGATTTGAGTCTTGTGATAGTTCTACTTCGAATTGTCAGGTTGCTTATTTCTTTACTTTGAAAGGTGAAATTAAGCCTCAATATTTCTTAGAGGTTTCATATGTGCAGGCAAAATATTCAACTGCAAAGAAAGTTATTGAAGAAATTTATCAATCGTTGAATATAATTTAGGCGTTAGTTTGAAGCCATTCTAGAGCTGCCTCGAGTCTTTGTTGTGTTTTTTCGAGTCCTAGCACAAATGCAACTTCGTATGCTCCTGGAGAGAATTCCTCTGCTGTTAGGGCTATACGAGCAGGCCACATGACTTGTCCTGTTTTTAGGCCCATTGTGTTTATGATTGCGATGTATTTATCTTTGAGTATGCTTTCTGATTTGAAGTCTTTTTCTTCAAGTTCGTTGTGAATTACTTTGACTACTTCAGTTGCCATTTCTAGAGTTACTCCCATCTTTTCATGTGTAAACATGTCAGCTGAGAAGTCTAGGTTTTCGTTGAAGAAGAAGCTTATGTTTTGTGTAGTGTTTTCAGGTTCTTTTAGGATTTTTTCTTGAATAGCCACTAATGCTTTCGCGAAGAATTCTTCGTCTTTTGATTCGTTTTCTGCGATTGCAGGTGTGATGTGGTCATGGCAGATTTTTTTGAGTTCTTGTCCACGGAATCTTGTGAACTCAGATTCTTTTAATGGGCTTGAGAATTTGAATTCTAGGTGTCCTTTTTTCTTTTCAGTGATTTCAACTGTTTCGTCGAGTTCTTTAGCTTTTTCTGTGATTGTTTTTAAGTAGTTTCTTCTTTTCCATTGCCATTCGAACCAGTTTAGTTTGTCTAGGTCGAAGATTGCACCAGCTTTTTGTAGCCCGCTTACGTCGAATTCTTGAACTAGTTCTTCGAGTGAGTAGATTTCTTGGTTGTCTGAATTGTTCCATCCAATTAGAGCAATGAAGTTAACTAGTGCCTCTTTTGAGTATCCTTTTTCGATGTAGCTTTGAGTTGATACGTCATTTTGTCTTTTTGAAAGTTTAGTTCTGTCTTTATTTAAAATTAGTGAAAGATGTGCGAATTTTGGTGGTTCCCATCCGAATGCTTCGTAAAGAAGGATGTGCTTTGGCGCTGATGGTAACCATTCTTCACCTCTGAATACATGTGTGATTTCCATTAATTTGTCGTCGACTACTACTGCTAAATGGTAAGTAGGGAAGCCGTCAGATTTTAGAAGCACATGATCGTCGAGGGTGTTTGTGTCGAATTTTGTTGTACCTCGAACTAAGTCTTCTAGTTTTACAATTTTGTTTAGTTTAATTGCTTGTCTGATTACGTATGGTTGCCCTTCGTCGAGTTTCTTTTGAACTTCTTCTTCGCTTAAGTATCTGCATCTTCTGTCATACATTGGTGCTTTTTTAGCAGCCATTTGTTCTTCTCGCATTTCATCTAGTGTTTCTTTTGAGCAGAAGCATCTGTATGCATGACCTTCGTCGAGTAGTTGTTGTGCATATTTTTTGTACAAAGGAAGTCTTTCTGATTGTGTGTATGGTCCTTTGTCTCCACCTATGCCAGGGCCTTCATTAAAGTCGATTCCTGCCCAATGTAATGTGTTAATGAAATCGTCTGTTGCACCGCTAACTAGTCTTTCTTGATCTGTGTCTTCGATTCTTAGAATAAAGTCGCCGTCATTTTTCTTTGCTAGAAGATAGGCGTATAAAGCTGTACGAAGACCTCCGATGTGAAGGTATCCAGTAGGTGATGGTGCAAAACGTGTTCTTGTCATTTTTTTAGTTTTAAGTCTCGCGTATATTAATTTATTGGCTTTTAAATCACAATATTAAGTGATATTCTCATTTCTGACCTTTAAACATCTTCATCATGAATAAATTTTACCTATGTAATGCGATTGCTTATGTGAACGGTAAACCACATATGGGGCATGTTTTAGAGTACATTTTTGCTGATGCGATTCGTCGTTATCATATTTTGAAAGGTGAAGACGTATTTTATCAAAATGGTACTGATGAACACGGTAGTAAAATCTATAAAACTGCTAAAGATCAAGGTCTAGAGATCCAAGAGATGGTTGATAAAAACAATCAAACTTTTGTTAATGTTTGTAAGCTTTTGAATGTTGAGTATGATGTTTGGATTAGAACTTCTTCGGATCATCATAAGAAAGGTGCTCAAAAGTTATGGTCGAAATTAGATGAAGCAGGTGATATTTATAAAGACAGTTATGAAGGGCTTTATTGTGTAGGATGTGAAGCTTATTTGAACGAAAAGGATTTAGTTGATGGTAAGTGCCCGAATCATTTGAAAGAACCTGAGAAATTGAAAGAAGAAAACTATTTCTTTAAGTTATCAAAATACTCTGATCAGATAAAAGATTTGATTGAGTCTGATACTTTGAAGATTTACCCAGAAGGTCGTAGAAATGAGATGCTTGCTCTTTGTGAGGAAGGTCTTAAGGATGTTAGTTTTTCTAGACCTAAGAAAGTATTGCCTTGGGGAGTGAATGTTCCTGATGATGATGATCAGGTTATGTATGTCTGGTGTGATGCACTTTCGAATTACATAACATGTTTAGGTTATGGTAGTGATGATGAGTCAAACTTTGAAAAGTATTGGCCTTGTGATCTTCAAATGATTGGTAAAGACATCTTAAGGTTCCATGGAGGAATTTGGATCGGAATGCTTTTGTCTGCTGGAATTGAAATTCCAAAGGCTCTTGGAGTGCATGGGTTTATTACTTCTGAGGGGCAAAAAATGAGTAAGTCACTTGGTAATGTAGTTGATCCATCAGAAATTATTGAACAGTACGGACTTGATGCTCTTCGTTTCTATCTAACTCGTGAGGTTCCAACAGGGGATGATGGGGATTTTAGTAAAGAGCGTTTTGCGATTGTGTATTCGTCTGATCTTGCAAACAATTATGGTAATTTGGTTAGTCGAGTTTTAGCTATGGTGAATAAGTATGATGTTAATATTAAGAGTGAGTTTGATGTTGAGGGGTTTAATGGAGTATTTGAAAAGTATTCTGAATATGTTGAAGGTTTTGATCTTAAAAAAGCTGTTGAAGAAGTTTTAAGATATTTAGATACGTTAAATACTTTGATTGAAGAAACTAAGCCTTGGGCGCTGATGAAAGAGGGGAATGTTGAAGAAGCAACTAAAGTACTTAGTAATCTTGTTGAAGGAGTAAGACGAGCTTCAATTATGCTTTGGCCTTTTATTCCAGGTACAGTTGAAAAAGTATTTGGTTACTTGAATTTAGAATCAAATATTAGTTTTGCTGATTTAGAAAGTACAATTGATGATGGTCATCAAGTTGGTACAGCAGAGCCTTTGTTCCCTAGGGTAGAGGTTTAAGCTTCGTTTGTAACTAGTGTAAGTTTTACTACGAAGTTGATAATAGCTAGGACTAGGAATAAAAGTATTAGACCACCTATAGTCCACATTAGAGTTGTTTTTGCTTTTGTAACTTCATCTTCTTCACCTCGTGCAATTACGTATCTGATACCTGCTACTATAATCATTATGATTGCTAGTCCACCAATAACTTGCATCGCTACAATTAGGGTGTCCCCAACAACGGCATAGATTTTTTCTTCGGCTGTTCCGTCTTTACCGATATCTGGCAGGAATTCCGGGCGAATCTCTTCTGGTAGATCAATTTGAGCAAGTGCTGCTTTAGGAGCAAGGAGTGTTGATCCCGCTAGTAGTACTCGAAATAAGTTGTATTTAATCAAGTTTTTCATTTTAAAGGTTGTCAAAGATTCTTAGTATTCCAACGATTATCGCGAATGATCCAGATATTACGATTACTCCTATTAGAGCATAGATCATTGTGTCTTTTGCTTTTTTAACTTCTTCTTCGTTGTCACGTGCAAGAATTAGTCTAACACCTGCGAATACCATTAATATAAGACCTGCAAGTGCTGAGAATTGAACGATTATTCTTACGAATCTTGGAGCGATTTCTTGTTCTAAATCACCTTCGGCAAGTTTTACTTCTCCATTGTCTAGTTTGTCTGAGTCACCAAAAAGTTCGTTTTGGTCTGGTACAAGTCTGTCTAGAAATTGATCAATTGTTTCTGGTGCATTTGGATCGTTTTGAATTTGAGCAAATGCCAGCTGTACATTTGTTAGCAGTAGTACAGAAATCAGTAATGTAGTTATTAGTTTTCTCATTATCCTAGAGGTAGTAAGTTAATAATTTGAACAATTGTGAAGCTCATTAATGCAATTACTAAACCTACGACAGAGTAAATTGCAGCTTTTTTAGCTTTATCGAATTTGTCTGAAACACCTGCGGCTGTGAAGAATAATATACCTGAGTAAACAAGTCCTAGTAGAGAAAGTACAGCTACTATCGTTGTTAATCTTTTTGCTACCGAAGGTAAGAATCTGTTTATTATATATTCACGAGCATCATTACCTGTGTTTCCAGTAAGGTTTGGACCAGGAAGACTTGTTGGTTTTTCTGTAGGCGGTAATATAGTTCTTCTTTCTTCTCCTTGGTTACCGATTTCACCAGCTTCTGCGTATTCGATTTGGTTACTCGCTTCTGCTCTACAAGCTTGTCTACAATCTCTTCTTTCGCCGAAAGTTTCTCTCTCAGAACATTGATTTGTGTCTTTACATTCTCTAATCAAATCTCTTCTTGAAGGAGCGTCGTCCTGTGCAAATACTAGTTGAGCATTTGTAAGTAGTAGGATTGTAAATAAGAGCGTAGTTATTAGTTTTCTCATGATTCGTCGGTGTCAGATCCTGTTGCTTCTTCAGCTTCTTCAACTGCAGGATTACTTTGTAGATCCCTTTGTGTGAAGAAGTTTGGATTAATACTTGATAGTAGTATACCAGCTAAGAATAATAGCGCTAAGGCAGTAAGACTTTGGATTATTGCTGTTTTTGCAGCGTCTACTTTACCTTGGTCTCCCCCAGATTGACTCATTCTGATACCTTGAATCAATATTACTAATACAGATATTACACCGATTATTCCTGCGGCCCATCTATAAATTAAACCTACGTAGCTTTTAACTAGATCACTACCTGAGGTTGCGAATAGTACTTGTACTTGGTCACAAGTAACTTGAATTGGAAGGGGATTACCTGCACCGATTGTACTTTGTCTGTTGTTTTGAGGTTGGCACTCTTTTACGAAAAATTCTTCACATTGCCCTGTTGTGATTAAGAATTCTTTGCCATGAAAGAATGTTTCTGTGTCTGGATCATCTGTGCTGTCACTGATTTCCTCAGCATTTTGTGTGTAGTATTTGTTTGTGTCTGAAATTCCTACAGGTTGTAGTCGGCCAAATCTATCTTTTAAGAATTTAGTTCTACATACACGTGCTCTTTTGTATATGTTGTCATTACCTAGAGGTTCTTCGAGTACGGTACGTATTTCGTTATTTGCGATTGAGTTTAAGAGACGGTTGAATGCTCTGTTTTCAGTTTCTAATTTTGTGTTACATACGGGATTAGAAGAGTCTCCTACTCCGTTTGGAAGACATATACTGAAGTCTTCTAATGATCCTATATAAACTCCCTGTTGTTCTGCTTCGGCATCGGCGATAGCGAATTCTTGTAGTTCGACTATCATTTCTCTGTATTCTTCTTCTGTACAAAGTCTTGTTGTTCCATCGTCTTCTGTAATTTCGCATCCTTCTATTTCTGAAACAGTTGGTTCTTCTGCTTCTTCAGGTTCGTCTTCACCTTCCGCAAATGCTGTTAAGTTTACGTGAGCACTTAGGAAGTTGTGATGCAGTATGCTTGTGAAGTTTAGACCTACTACAAGCATTGAGAGAATCGCGATATATTTCTGGAAGTTTTTCATTAGAAGAAGATTGATTGAACAAATATTACGATTGTGTACGAAAGTAAGACAAAAATTATACCAATGATCGAGTACTTAATTGCGTCTTTACCTTTTGTGATTTGGTTTTCTTCACCGTTTGCTGTCACTAAGAAGAAAATTCCTGCGATCATTACTACAAGTGCAAGAACTGTTATCATTTGAGCTAAGAAGTTGAGGATTACGTATAGTATGCCGATAAGTCCTCGGTTGCCAGTTGCATCTGTAAATCTTGATTCTTCATCAACTTTTTGACCAGGAGCAACTAGCCCTTGTTCTGGGTCTAGTACGTTGAAAAATTCGCTTGAGAATGGTGTTCCTGCGTCTGTTAGATTCCATTCACCACCTCCAGTTTGATTACACATTTTACCAACTCTACATCGGTTTATTTCTTGTCTTGTTGTAGCTTGTTTACATGTGTCATTCCATTGTCTTAACTCTTCTTTACAAGCTTCTAGTGATCCTTCTTCGAAAGAAGAACTAGAAACATCTGATGCTTCGTCATCATCAGCAAATGCAGCTGGTGTAATGCTAAGCATTGTCAGGGCTACTAGTAATGAAATAAAGAGTTTTTTCATTTGATATAATTAATCTAATAATTATACCAAAATTTGGCTCTATAGTCTAGTCTATCCAATTAGTTTAAGTAGTGGGCGAGGTATTGCAAAATCTCTTTGTTTATAGTATAATATTATATTGTTTAGTAAAATTATTATGGCAACAAGAAGAAATGATGAGGGGCCTAGGGAAGAAGGTCAAGAAGGTAGAGGACCAACTGAATCAGGTCCTCAGAATCCATCGCATGCTGACATTTTAGCCAGAATGGATGCAACCACTGCTGCTTTAAGAGATGCGCTGGCAAATCGTGGAAATAGAGGAGTGAATATTGTTAATAATAATAACAATAATAATAATTTTCATTTTGGAGTTCCAGGTGGAGTGAATACCCAAGTTGTACCTGCTACACAGGGAGATACTGAAGATCCGAACGAAGAGGTTGAAGGCAATCAGTCAGGAGTTGTTGTGGGGCAAGATGGCAGATTACATATAGTTAACAATAACAACAATAATAATAGTTTCTTTTATTCTAATCCTGGTCAATTTACTCAAACAGACCTTCTGGAAGATGATGAACCAGAAACTAATGAGGCTAGTAACGAACAAATTTTAGAAGCATTTAGTAATGATTATGCGTCTAGAATGGCAGAATTAAGGGAGGATTATGGAGCGAGATCTGGTGATGAACATGGTGAGTATTTACGAATGTGTGATTTTGTTGGTGATTATCATTTGTCACTACAAGGTACGGATGATTTGCCTCCAAGATGTCAGGATGAACATGCTGATTTCAGGAGAACAGAAATTGCTTTTGCTTTATCTACAGATAATGCTGGTAGAAGTGCTGCTATGAGATTAATGTTAGATCAGATTAGAGCTACCGATGTTAACAGTGTTGAATATGAATGGCGAAATAAAGTTTTTGCTTTGGCTGCAAGATTATCTGGTAATGATAGGCTTGCAGAAGCTACACAAACAGATTTTCAAACAAGAACTGGCCGAGCATTGGTATTAAATCCGCAAACACATAATGATTATTTTCAATTAACTCAAATGTTAGTTTCTCTTGGAGCACATCAAGAAGCTTTTTCTATGTATAATAGTGCAATAGAATTTGTAAGAGCAAATCATCCGGAAGATGTTAATTTAAGAAATTACTATATTGAAAGATATGTATCTCTTGGTATTATGAGTGGACAATTAAATTTAAGTGAAGTTCAAAGGCTTCGACTTGTTGAATCTTACAGAACTATGACAGGAGAAGATCTAGATTTTAGTAGTATTTATCTCTAATCTGCTACTTCTACTTCAGGTTCGGCAGGTTTTACTGCTTCAAGATAGATTTCACGTGGTTTGGCCCCATTAACTGGACCAACAACACCGTTTTCTTCTAGTATATCTAGTAATCTAGCAGCTCTTGCGTACCCAATCTTGAGTTTTCGTTGTAATAGAGAGGCAGAAGCCTTTTTATTTTGGATGATTACTTCAACTGCATCATCGTATAATTCATCTTCATCAGAACCTGATCCACCACCCGCTTTGTTATTAGCTTTAGAAGGTTTTTGAGTAATTTCTTCTTTATAATCTGGCTCTAATGTGAGTTTTAGCTTGTTTGTTACTTTTTTAATTTCTTTAGGAGAAATGTATATACCTTGTACTCTGATTGGTTTACTTAGGTCTTTTTTAAGATATAGCATGTCACCTTTACCAAGAAGGTCTTCGGCACCACTTGCATCTAGAATTGTTCTTGAGTCAATTTGTGATGTAACTGCGAATGAGATACGAGTTGGAATATTGGCTTTAATAAGACCCGTAATTACATCTACAGATGGTCTTTGAGTTGCAATGATCAAATGGATACCAACTGCACGAGCCATTTGAGCAATTCTACAAATTGCTGATTCTACTTCTTTACCACATGCCATCATAAGATCAGCTAGCTCGTCGATTAGAATCACGATTTTAGGCATTTTTTTGAGTCTTCCTTCTTCTTTATTGTATTCATCAATATTTCTGCACCCGGCCTCTGAAAGAGTGTTATATCTACGTGTCATTTCTGCAACTGCCCATTTAAGGGAATTGGCAGCTTTTTCTGGATCAGTAATTACTGGAGTTAATAGATGTGGAATACCGTTGTAGTCTCTTAACTCTACTTGTTTTGGATCGATTAGAATTAATTTAAGATCAGCTGGTGCGTTGTTGTAAAGGAGTGAAATTAAGAAGCTGTTAATAGCTACAGATTTACCTGCACCAGTCGCACCTGCAACGAGTAGATGTGGCATCTCGTTAAGTTCTGCAAATAGGGGAGCGCCACTTACGTTTCGCCCAAGTGGGAATGCTAATTTATTTTCACTAACCATCTTTGCAAAAGAAGGTGCTTTGAGCATTTCTTTAAGTCTAACAACAGTTCTGTCTTCACTTGGAACTTCGATACCCACTAGAGCTTTACCTGGAATAGGTGCTTCAATACGGATTGATTTTGCGGCTAGTGCAAGCGCTAAATCGTTCTTGAGCGATGTGATTTTTGATAGCTTAACACCTTCATGTGGTTTTAAGGTGTATTGAATTACTGTTGGACCTACATGCACGTCACCCATTTTTACTGAAATATCGAACTGGTCGAGTTTGTTTTTAATTTTCTCTGCGCTTTCGATTAGGAACTTATCGTTTGAAGTGATTTTTCCACTTTCTTTATCAAGTAATTCGACAGAAGGAAACTCCCAATCGATTACTTTTTCTAGAGTTGATTCTTCTTCTGTTTCTTTGTCGTCTTTGTGGTTGATTATTTCTACTTCTTCTGTGAATAGTTCTGTTTGGCTTTCGTCTTTAGTTTGAACCTCTTTGGCGTCATCTTTGTTTATAGCTTCTGGCTTAATAATGTTGATTCCAGTTGCTTCGTCAGGAATTTGCTTAAGAGTTGTTTGCTTAGGTTCCTTTTCGATTGCAGCTTTTTTGGTTTTTGTTTTTTCTGTTTCTTTGTTTTCTAATCCAAACAGCATATTCATTCCTTCTTTAATTGAAACTTCAAATGTAAGTAGGAGTGATATTAAGAAAGTTGTAATAAAGAGGATGCTTGAACCAAGATTCCCAACTTTAAGCAAGTCTCGAAGTAGGAAGTTAGTGATGAATCCCATGTATCCACCGTATGTACCATTTTTAGCGAAGTCTAGAATTTGGTCAGCTGGAACTGATAGATGGATTATAGATAATAATGAGATTATAAAGAGGCCTATACCTGTTAGTTTTGCGAGAGTTATTTTTAGGCTCTTTGATAAGAATAATAGTACTGAAATTCCGAAGAAGATTGGGGGTAGCCCGTATAGTCCGTAACCGAAAATTGGTTTTAGGAATGTGTTCATCCATTTACCGATTAGGCCTAGCTGATCGCTTAAACTTAATGTGATAAGGATACCTGTTGATAAGAATATTACTGCCCAAACTTCTCTAGCTACGTTTTCTGCAACTTCGAAGTTCCATTGTTCTTTTTGTTTTTGTTTTTTGCTTTTTCTACGTTTTCTGTTGGGTTTTTCTCCCCAAAGAAGTACGTCAAGAATTCCTGGTTCTTTAACCTGGGTTGTTCTTCTTCTTTTTCTTCTTTTTTTAGCCATAGGGTAAAAAAGTTGATCAATGATTACTTAATAATATTATAATACAAATAACCGATAGATAATAGATAATTGGTGTTTTTGGGTAAATTGATCATATACCAAGAAGTGGAACTTTCAACCACTGTTGGTGAATAAGCGGAGCGAGATAACCGAATATTTTGCTGTTAGGCGATAGTAGAACAGCTTTTCAATAATAACAGGCAAATTGGATTTGTTTTGGCGAGCAAAAGAGGGGAAAAAGGGGTGAATTTTGTGAGCCAAAATTCTTTATCAATTAATGTCTGCTGGGAACATTGACAGGCTATTGTATTTTTTTATGCCGTTATCTTTTACCGCTTTAGCAATGTAAAGTAGTGCTGCCATATCGGCTCGAGTAATATCAGCTCCAGGGTTGAAATCTATTCCGTATGGAACAGGATCACCTCCTCTAAATTCCCATACTTTTGGAGTTATATCGTATTGCAACATACATAGTTCATCAGAGACGTGAATATATTTCCAATACCAAGCTGCTGTGTTTATACTTGGATAAGCAGT
This sequence comes from bacterium, assembly GCA_030426295.1. Lineage (GTDB taxonomy): Bacteria > Patescibacteriota > Gracilibacteria > UBA1369 > JAUHYY01. The sequence continues at coordinate 5,148 of JAUHYY010000011.1, read as the reverse complement.
TAAATCATAACCGCATGGTTTATATTCGTCGTCATAAAGACTGTCGACGTCGAAAAATCCATTCATTACTATTTTTGATGCTTCTGCAAAGTTTATATAGTTTTCCGGGCGAAAATATCCGTCTGGGTATCCTTCAACAACGCCTGTGGCGTAGGCTTCCTTTACATATTTTGTGTACCACTCGTTTGAAGGTACGTCTGGGAATGGCGATGTTGTTTCAGCTCCTTCCATTCCGATCGTTTCATATAGCATTTTTAAAAATTCCGCGCGGTTAATTTTGTTCTCTGGTTTAAACGTTCCGTCGTTGTATCCTTGGACTACACCTTGATCTTCAAGCCAAGTTATAAATGTGCTGAATGTACCTTCTTTGTACTTTGAAATGTCGGAAAAATTTGCGTATGCCGAATTAGAAACAAAAAATGTTAGTGTCAAAACTAAGATAAGGATTTTTTTCATAGTGCGGTTGTTAATTTATAACGTTTGAAGTTGTAGCATGTTTTCTTGATTGCATTTGGGCGAGGCGAAGCCGAGCTGAATATACCGCTGTTATATGATGAATTGTGAATAAGCTTAGTAGACAATAGAGTCTAGGACTTTGTAGTAATCTGGGAGATAGCCATCAAAGTTTGTTCCTTGCGGTGCAGAAAATAAGAATTCGATGTGACTTGACCAGTCGGATTCATTTTTATAGTAACTATCTTTTGATATTAAAATTCCAGTTTCATCATTGCTCATTAGAACAGAATTCTGAAGAGTTAGTCCATTAATGTTTCTATCGAAACCATCTTCTATTGTTAATCCCGGGTAGCCTGTTTCAATTGGTGGGGTATTTATTGAAACTGCAACATTTCCGTTGTTATTTGGCCTTAAAGTAACTCTAAGTTGAGTTAGGTCACCTTGGGGTACTTCAGCTTCTTCTGTGATAGACCACCCACTAGGTATGTCGAAGCTTAAATCGAATTCTGAATTTGTGTAATTATTAGTTTCAGTTATTTGGATTATCGCACTTGGTATGATTGAAGTACTATATTTTTCTGCACCGTTATCTCGTACAGCTTTCATTCTGTAAAGCATTTCGGCGACTTCTTTTCTAGTCATAGAATCACCTGGATAGAAATTTGCACCTTCAACTGAACTAGGTGAAGCTGTTGTCATATGCTGTGTGCCAAGTAGATTGTTGAATAAGGCAGGTACAATATATTGGCCATACCATTCAGATCTATTTACATCTGCAAATGACCATAGTCCTTCTTCGTAACTTGGAATTTGACCGTCATTAAATTCTAGTATGGCCATTTTGATTGCCTCAACTCTGTTTACACATTGAGAAGGTTTAAATGTTCCGTCAGAGTAGCCTTCAACAACGCCATTTCGTAATGCGGTATTTAGGTAAGGCCAATACCATTCATTAGTATCTGTGTCTGAGAAGAAATCATCGTAGTAATGTGAGCCAGCCGTACCTTCTTGACTGTAAAGTTCTGTTTGATTTGCTAAAAACAACATTTTGAGCATTTCAACTCTATTTACACATCTATCTGGTTGAAAGCTACCATCTGGATAGCCGTCTATAACTCCATTGTCTGTCATCCACTGAATGGCGTTGTTGTAGTCGGTAGAACTGTTAACGTCGCTAAAGGCTCCGAATGCCGTCACTGGAATTAATAGTGAAGCGATGATTGCTGAGATTATTAGTTTTTTCATTTGTAGAAAGTTAAAAGCTATTACAATATATCATATAACGGTCTCAACTAAACGAAGACGCGAAGTTGGTAGAATTTTAACACCAACAAGCGTTTTGGGCGAATGAAATGAGCCGTTTAGTTGTTTGTTATGTAAAGTTTCAAAAAAAACTATTGTGTATATATCGAACCGAATCTTCCTTCGGCTAAAGTTTTCATTACTTCATCAGGCTCAAAAAGTCTTCCATTCATACATACATAAACACCTGCTTTTAACTCTTGTGATTTTGCTACTGCGTAGCCAAGATTAAAGCCCCCATCTGTAGGTGAAAAACCAAATAAAGGTATCATTGAACAAACGAAGATAATAACTTTATCCTCTTTTTTGTAGTTAGCTTCAATAAATCTTGCACTGTCAGGTAATGTATATGTTCCATGTGTAATTATTATCCTTTCAGCTTTACTATTTTTTACTGCTTTGAGTAACTTTTTTCTATCATTATTTGTTAGGTCTCTACTATCTTTCATGCATACTTCTGTAAAATCACAATCTTCGTAGAGTTTCAATGATTTAACAAAATTTGGAATTATAGATTTTTCATGTGGCACTGCAGTGTCTTTTACACCATCCCAGTATGAATCTATTGTTCCACCAGTGAGGATGAAATGAAGTTTTGATTTACTCATAATATTTGGTTTTTCATAAGACTTTTTGATTCTACCACTTTTTTGAAATTTTATATAACTAGGTTCTGGCGTTGCTTTTTAAGGATAAGTTTAGATTTGGTTAAAGTAAACGTTTTATTTTGTTGATAATATTTTGTGAACCTAGTTGGGTATGAATCCTATAAGAAGGTTGGAGAAAGAGATAAGATGGCGGGGGTATTCTGATAAGACTTTGCGATCCTATAAATACTGTGTGACGGATTTTTTGAAGGTTGGGGATCCTAGTAATGTTGATGAAAGTTCGATTAAGAGTTATTTGCTTGGTAAGCAAAGAGAAGGGCTTTCTTCTCAGACAGTGGCTTTATATTTGAATGCGATTAAGTTTTATTATCGATATGTAGTGAAATCTGGGCGTCGGATTAGGATTAAGTTCCCAAAAAAATCGAAGAGATTGCTGGTAGTATTTACTAAAAAAGAGATTTATTTAATTTTGAGTGTGACGAAGAATTTTAAGCATAAGCTTATTTTGGCGCTTGCTTATGGGGCTGGCCTCAGAGTTAGCGAGGTCTCAAAATTGAGGATTCGGGATTTGGATTTTGAAAAGGGGCTAATTTATGTGAGGAATTCGAAAGGTGGTAAAGATAGGATGACTATTTTACCGAGTAAGATTAGAGATCAGCTTTTTGTCTATGTGAAGGGTAGGAATCCAAACGGATATTTGTTTTTAAGTGAAAGAGGTGGGTCGCTGCATGTGAGGAGTTTGCAATGTGTGTTGAAGAATGCGATGCGGAGGGCTGGTATTATTAAAGACGCTACTTTCCATTCGTTGAGGCATAGTTTTGCCACTCATATGCTTGAGGCGGGCACTGATCTTAGGTATATTCAAGAACTCCTAGGGCATAGTTCGATAACGACTACTCAAATTTATACCAAGGTTACATCTTCAGCTTTAAGTCAGATTCAAAGTCCACTTTAAGTCCTATTTATATCCCGTATCGTTATTAATTCACCGTCCTATAAATAGAGAAGTCGAATATTGGGAGGAATCCTTCTCGGTTAACTGAAGTGAATAGTTGTTTTTCTGATTGGCCGAATTTACCGCTTGATGAGATTGCTGTGAATTCTGGGACTAGTCCTTCGTCAGTTCGTGTGTTTGGGCTTGAGCAGTTTGGTGAGCAGATTCTATATTTGATTGTAGAGGCTTCGAATATTGAGATGTCTAGGCTGCTTACATTTAGTAGGCCTGGGTTTACGGCATTTTTGATTACTAGGGTGTTTTTTTCGTGAGTTTCTAAGAAGTCAGAAATTGCTACTAGATCTCTTGATGTGTCTACATTTTGATCTTCGATTTCGGCTCCATCTGAGAATTTGAAGAATAGGCCCCCGTTCCATCCGTAGCTAACTGTACCGAATGATGCAGGGTTGTCGGCTCTTGTACCGGCTGTTGAGTTTGGGTTGTTGATTTGGTCTGGTGCCGCAGCCGGTAAGAATTCACTCAAGGAGTCAGTGCCTTCTTCTGCAATTGATTGACCAAAGATTTTCCAAAGTAAAATGTCGAGATCAGATTGAGGTGCTTCTTGTGCAACAGGTAGGTAGTATTCAACTTCGAATTGTTTTGTTTCTAGGGGAATGCTAACTGATTCGTTTATTTCTAGTTCGCCGAAAATTTCACTTAGAGGTACTTGTGTTCCAGCTAGGTCTCGAATGTAGTCTTCGACGATTGGTAGTTGAGCTGTTTTTGCGTCGATTGTGAATGAGAATTGGCTTGAGTCGTTTAGTTTGAGTGCTTCGTTATTAAGTTCTGATTCGAATCCTGGTTCGTTGTGATGAACTTTATATAGGGCGATTTCGCTTCCGCCTTCGGCTAGATATTGAGCTCTACCGTTTTGAATCATAACTCCAAGTTGTCTTGTTTCACTTGTTACAAGTTCAGATAGGCTTACTGTTAGTAGTGTTAGTACTGAAGTAAGTAGGATTGCGATAAGTAATGCGTTACCTTTTCTGGCCATTAGAATGAGTTATATATTCTGCTTGATAGAGATGTCTCTACAACGATTGGATTAGGATCTGTTTCACCTTCGGTTTCTTTTCTTTGTACGTTTAGAATTATATGTAGATTCGGTTGGTATTGGATTGCTGTGTTTTCTGCTGCTTCAAGTGTGTTTGCGAATGGATCTTCGTTTGGAGTTACTAAGAATAGTGCTCGTTGTAGTTTGAGGTTCTCTGAGTGCATTGGTGTTTCAGCTGCTGGTGCTAGCCAGGCTTGTGAAAGTGTTGGACGTGTTTGAGTGTAATTCGTAAGTTCGTAGATGTTTTTTTCTTCGTTGAATCTTTTTTTGATTACAGTTCTTTCTAGTCCGTTTTTACTGATTAGTGCGATTGTGTCTGTTTCGTTTCTGCCGTCGAATCCATTACTACAAATAGCATCTGTGTAGCATGAATAGTCTAAGGCTTTGTCTTTGGTTTCATCTGTTATAAGTGAAATTAGTTCTCTAACTTCAGCAACTGATTCACGATTTAGATTAGCTTTTCTTTGTGTGTCAGTGATTGTGATGAATGTGTTGAATACTGCAGTCAAAAAGATAAGGAATATGCTCATGGCGATTACCATTTCCATTAGAGTGAAACCTTTTCTGTTTGTAATATTTTGCATACTTTTGCTATTAGCCATTAGCTATTTACTATTAAAGTGGTCCTTCTTTCCAGTCGGTTAGAATTGTTGATATTGCTAGTTCTTTTTCTCTTCCTCTGAAGTCGTAATATACAGTGCTTGTTACAACTATTAAGTCGTCGGAGATAGCTT
>JAUHYY010000010.1 GCA_030426295.1 bacterium | reverse complement strand
CCTTGACCAACTTCTCTACCTTCAACTTCATGAGAAACCACTGAGCCATCTTTACCAGCATTCTGAGCGATTTGTCTAATAGGTGCACTCAAAGCATTGAACACAATCTTCTTACCAGTTAAGAAATCAGCATCTAGTGATTCATCTAATTGGATAGCTTTTCTTGCTTGCAGTAAAGCCGTACCACCACCAGGAACAATACCTTCTTGCACAGCAGCACGAGTAGCAGAAAGAGCATCTTCAATTCTGTGCTTCTTTTCTTTAAGCTCAACTTCTGTAGCAGCACCTACTTTAATAACCCCTACACCACCAACTAACTTAGCTTTTCGCTCCATTAGTTTTTCTCTATCAAACTCAGATGTAGATTTATCAAATAGAGTATTAATTTCGTGAACTCTAGCTTCAACAGCAGCCTTGTCACCTTGACCATCTACAATTGTAGTAGCATCTTTAGAAGCAACTACTTTTCTTGCGTGACCTAAATGCTCAAGTTCAACTGAATCAAGTTTAAGACCAACTTCTTCAGAAACAACAGTAGCACCTGTTAAGGCAGCAATATCTTTAAGCATTTCTTTTCTTCTATCACCAAATGCAGGAGCCTTAACAGCCAAAATATTAAATGCACCTTTAAGTTTATTTACAATGAATGTAGCAAGTGCTTCACCATCTACATCCTCAGCGATGATTACTAATTCTTTTCTTCCACTTTGAGCTACCTTTTCAAGGATAGGCAGAACTTCTTGCACAGAACTAATCTTACGATCAGTGATCAATAGGGCAGCATCTTCAAACACAGCTTCCATTGTAGCTGGATCAGTAGCCATATAAGGAGAAATGTAACCATTATCAAATTGCATTCCTTCTACTACTTCTTTTTCAAGCCCCATAGTATTTGATTCTTCAACAGTGATAACACCATCGTTACCAACCATATCCATAACATCAGCAATCAATTCACCAACTTGAGGATCTTGAGCAGAGATAGTTGCAACTTGTGCGATCTCTTCTTTAGTAGTTACATGCTTAGCATTAGATGTAAGTTCAGCTACAACCTCTTCTGCAGCTTTTTTCATACCATCTTTAAGCACCATTGGATTAGCACCAGCAGTTACATTTCTTAGCCCCTCAGCAATAAGTGCATGAGCAAGAACTGTAGCTGTAGTAGTACCATCACCTGCTACATCATTTGTTTTAGTAGCAACTTCTTTAACTAATTGAGCTCCCATATTTTCGAACTCATCTGCAAGCTCGATTTCTTTTGCAATTGTCACACCATCATTTGTAATAGTTGGTGATCCAAACTTTTTATCCAGAACTACGTTTCGACCTTTTGGTCCCATAGTAATTCTCACAGCGTTAGCAAGTTTCTCAACTCCAGCAAAGAGTTGTTGTCTTGCGTCATCACTAAATTTTACGTTTTTAGCCATAATATAAATAGTTAATTAATTTTTATTTAAGAAATCTTAGCAATCACATCTGATTCTCTAAGAACAAGCACCTTTTTTCCTTCTACTTCGAATTCATCTGGTGCATATTTTTTAAATAGGACCTTGTCTCCAACTGCCACTTCCATAGCAATTACAGATCCATCGTCAGCTTTTCTTCCTGGACCAACTGCAACTACAACCCCCTCTTGAGGTTTTTCTTTTGAAGCAGTATCAGGAATATAAATACCAGAAGCTGTTTGCGCTTCTTTCGTTGTAGGCTCAACAACTAAGTTGTCGCCTAGAGGCATAAGGTTAGACATATTATTATAGTTAAATATATTTAATGTTTAGGCCTCATCGAGAGATACAAAATTAGCACTCCCATATAGGCAGTGCTAATTCTATCAATCTATATTTAGCAGTCAAGGGTAAAAAGTGCTAATTATTCAGCAAACTCCTCTACTCTTGTTTCACGAACCACGTTTACCTTAACTTTACCTGCATGACCCATGTCTGTTTGGATCTTATCTGCAATCTTTCTTGAAAGCTTGAAAGCTCCTAGATCATCAACTTTTTCTGAGTCTACAATTACACGAACTTCAGATCCAGTATGAACAGCAAATACTTTATCTACACCTTCGAAAGACTTAGCTATGTTTTCCATATCAGTCATTCTCTTAATGTAACTTTCTAAGTTGTCTTGATCGAGCCCTACTCTATTTTCAGCAATCATGCTAGCAACTTGTACGACTAGAGCTTCGATACTATCTGAATCCCCTGGCTCACCAACACTTAAGACAATGTCACAAATTCTATCTGGCATACCAAACTTCTTACAAATGTCTGAACCAATTTGCGCACTGTGCCCACCAACTTCGTGATCAACAGCTTTACCAATATCATGAAGCAACGCAGCTTTCTTACATACGTTAACATCAGCTCCAAGCTCAGCAGCCAATACACCAGCAAGACTTGCAACCTCGATACTATGTTTAAGTAAGTTCTGACCGTTTTCTGTTCTAAACTTAAGACGTCCAACTAATTTAACAATTTCTGAAGGAAGCCCAACCACACCAGTTTCGTATGCAGCTTTTTCACCAAGATCTTTAATAAGTTCATTAACTTCTTCTTTAACCTTAGATACAACTTCTTCAATTCTCGCCGGATGAATACGACCATCAGCTAGTAATCTTTCTAAAGAAACCTTAGCAACGTAACGTCTTAGAAGATCAAAACCAGATAAAATAACCGTTTCTGGAGTTTCATCAACGATCACGTCTACACCAGTAATCTTTTCAAACGAACTAATATTACGACCTTCACGACCAATAATACGCCCCTTCATTTCATCGCTAGGGATTTGCACTAAAGTAGCAGTACTTTCAGAAGCAGTCTCTGCAGCATATTTCTGCATCGCAAGAGCGATAATCATTTTAGATTTTGACTCAGCTTCTTCTTTAGCCTGCTCTTCAATATGCTTAATATGCTTAAGAAGATCTGCTTGATTTTCTTCTTCTACTTTTTTGAAAAGCATATCTTTAGCTTCTTCTTTAGAAAGAGAAGCAATTCTTTCAAGCTCTTCTTGTTGTTTTAAAAACGCACCTTCAGCCTTTTTCTTAAGCTCATTAGCACGTTCAATTTTTGCTTCGAAGTCTTCTTTCTTCTTCTCAGCAAGTTCGATCTTTTTTTCAAGATCATCCTCTTTGTTCAAAAGTCTTTGTTCAGCTTTATTGAGCTCATCACGTTTAGCTCTTTGCTGCTTTTGTAAGTCTTCCTGAACTTTGAGAGATTGTTCCTTGGCATTCATAATCATCTCGCTCGCCTTCAGTTCGGCATCTTTTAAGATTTTCTTTGTTTCTTCTACAGCTTGATCCCTTTTAGCAGTGATCGCTTGTGTCTTATAGAAGTAACCTCCGACTGATCCCGCAAGCAATCCGACAATAGCCAGAATAAATGGAGACATTTTAAATGGAGTTAATTTAATATTTAACCCTGGAATCTAAAACTAAATAGCTGACCACACTCTTATTAGAGCGTAATAATTGATGTTACTTCTGTATGTGTTCTGATAGTAAATCTAATCAATTCGTGTGAAAGTTAAGCTATATCATTACCTGCATATCTTGGCTTTAGAAAACCAGTTACAGATACAAGATACAGCGAGTTTTTCATTACGTCAAACCTCGATTTGTTATTGAAATTTTAGATAAATTTAAAGAATAAAGACTAGCATCAAGCCATATCTAACAAGTTCAAATGAAAACAAAAAAAATATCTATAATTTACCCATTCATCATATGCACTTTTATAAGCGCAATACTCTCAATTCAACCCACAACACTAAAAGCAGATTCAGTAAATCCAATTTTGATAACTGAGATAGCAACTGCAGAACCAAGCGATAAAGAATGGATAGAAATATTCAATCCAAATGACTTCGATATAGATCTAAATGAGCTAATACTATTCGAAAACGATACGAATCACGTTACAACCTTAAAAAGTACTTCCTCAATTTTAAAGGCTAAATCATTTGGGCTAATAGTTAACAAGTACGAAGTTTTCAGCGAAGCAAACCCAAATATATTACCATCAGAACATTTAATTCTAGATTCAACTTGGGGATCCCTCTCACAGGATGGTGAAAGTTTAAAACTCATTCTTAATGATGAAGTAATCGAAGAGGCAACATACCAAAAATTCAATAATTCAATTCAAAGAGAATACAAAAATGAAAAGTTTACAAATACATGGCAAGAAACAACACAAGAAAATTCAATATTGCAAGTAAGCAATACCTCAACGCAAGAACAAGATGAACAAAAAAAGGATACAACATGTGAATTACCACCAATTCAAACAGAGTATATAAGTGTAAAACCACCACTGATAAAACTGTCAGAAGTAAGTTTTAAAGACTCTGAAGAAGACTGGATAGAACTATACATCGATCCTTACAAGCAGGAAGTACAACAATCAGACATAAGTATAGAGATTGATGGCAAAAACATTATAAACAACGACGGAGGACCACTAAGCAAAGGGTTTAGAACTATGAATACAAGCCTTACTGGCACAACCGAACAAATAATAGTTAAATACAAAAACGAACCAGTAGATGCAATATGCTGGTCGAATAATTCACCTACTCAAAGTGAACAAACAGATATACAAAATATGATTAGCTTAGAAATTTGGACAGGTGAATGCCTAAATTCAGAAGAGATACAAACTAACCAAAGCATAGTTCGTACAAATTTTGTATACGATAACTCATTAACTAATTGGACCCTATCACCTACCCCGACAAAAGGGACTGAAAATCAAATCATTAACAAACAACCTGAAGCAAAAATTGAAATACAATCAGGAAAAACTGAATCGATAGCACCACTAAAAATTAACTTAATTAGTATTAGCACCGACCCAGAAAATCATAAGCTAAAATATTTATGGGATTTCAAAAATGGCGAAACTTCAAATAAAGAAAATCCGAACACTATTAGCTACGAGACACCTGGTGAATATCAAATAAGTCTTACCGTTACTGATCAATTTGGCCTTAGCAGTAACTCAAGTATATATATACATGTTCTTGAACAACCTAAAAACAACATTGATACAACCAGTGCTCAAGAAAATAATTCAGAAAATACTACGACTACAAATCAAAACACTGACTATGACATAAAAGTTTCTGCATTCTTACCAAACCCAGAAGGTAAAGATGAAAATAAAGAATGGATCGAAATAGTTAACCTCTCTAACAAAACAGCAAGCCTAGAAAATTGGGCAATAGATGATGCCGAAGGTCAAAGTAGTAAATATTCTTTAAGCAACATAGAACTTAAACCAAACGAAAAATACAAAATATACGATTCAGATTCACGAATAACATTAAACAATACATACGATGAAATACGTATAATAAAGCCAGATGGATCTATTTACTACGCACTAAACTACTCAAATGCAAAAGAAAATGAAATATTTATTACAGAAGACAACGAATGGAAGAGATACATAAGCAATATAGAGCCGGAAACTAAAACTGCATTCTATGAACAAATCCCTGAAGACATTACAGATGAAGACGCAAATATAGAACGAATTACTGAAGGGATGACAAATCCTGAAATAAGATTAACTGAATTGTTACCAAACCCTGAAGGCGAAGATGATGGGAATGAATGGATAGAAATCTACAACCCAACCCCAATAACTACTAACCTTAAAAACTGGAAACTCAAAATTAACGGCAAAGAAAAACTATTTAACGAAAACGATACCATACCTGAAAACAGCTACACAGCTATTGATACTCAATTCAAATTACCAAACTCAAATGCAGAAATTCGTCTTATAGACCCAAAAGGTATAGAACAACAAGTACTAAATTATAAAGATGCTGAAGAGAATAAATCTCTATTCTTATCAAAGGAAGGAGAATGGAAGTGGACAGAATACAGTACCAAAGGAAGCTTCAATCCTACATTTAGTGAGTTTGAAGGAAAACTAAATAGGCTCGATAAAAATACTCAAACATTTCATATCAAATTCACCAAAGTAAGTTACAAAGATTCGCAACTTAACGAAATACTAGAAGATGGGATGTTTATAAGCATTGAAACAATAAACACAGCTAAAGGTTCTATAATTACAAGAATATTCAACTTAGATGAAATCAAAGAAACAACAACTCCTACCATGAAAAAAACTACATATATAATAGCAATATCATTACTAGCAATCATACTAGTGTTATTGAAATCAAAACTAAAACACTTAATATCTACCCTAAAGTAGTGCATAATTGAAGTACTATAAATTAGAGAATGATAAATCAGGAATTCCACCAAATACTAGAAACATTCGGGAACATTCTCGAGCTTCGTAATCAAGGTAGTGACAAATTCAAAGTACGAGCCTACAGACAAGCTGCTCTTACAGTACAAAACTTACCAAAAGACCTTACTGAATATTACGATGAAGAAAAGAAAGAACTAACTGAAAAAATTCCTGGGTTTGGGCCTGCAATACAAGCAAAGGCAATCGAACTTATTGAAACAGGTGAAGTAGAAGAACTAGATAAACTTAAAAAGACTATCCCTGCAGGGCTACTAGATATGCTCGAGATTAAAAACGTTGGTCCTAAAAAAGTTAAGAAGTTATGGAAAGAACTCGGAATAGAAAACATGGAACAACTAGAGAAAGCGATCATTGACGGTAAAGTTGCGGAGCTAGATGGACTTGGCGAAAAAAGTGCAGAAAAAATATTAGAAGGAATCAAAAACTTCGAACAATATTCTAAACGAACCCCACTTGGCGTTATATATACACAACTACAAGAAATATTAAAAAGCATGAAAGAATGCAAATATGTGGAACAAGTTGAGATCGCAGGATCATCAAGAAGAATGAAAGAAACAATTGGTGATGTCGATGTTCTTGCAACTGGTAAAGAAGAAGACCACGAAAAAATCATCGATTACTTCATGCAACTAGATTATCTAGATGGACCAGTTGAAGCAAAAGGTGAAACAAAAGTTACTACCTATTTAAAAGGCAGCGGAACACAAATTGATTTGAGAGTTGTAAAACCAGATGAGTTTGGTGCTGCACTTCAGTACTTTACAGGTAGCCAAGCACATAATGTGAAGTTAAGAGGACTCGCAAAAAAAATGGGCCTAAAAATTAACGAATACGGCGTTTTTAAAACTTCAGACGACTCAAAGGTCGCTGGTGCAACTGAAGAAGATGTATACGCGACTATGGGGCTCACATACATTCCGCCTGAAATTCGACAAGGAAACAACGAAATTGATGTCTCCCAAAAGAAAAAAATTCCAGATTTAATAGAACTTAAAGATATTAAAGGTGAACTCCATTGTCATTCAACTTATTCAGATGGAAAACACTCAATCGAAGAAATGGCAAAACAAGCTCAAGAAATGGGATACGAATATATTGCAATTACCGATCATTCACCAACACTTAAAATTGCAAATGGACTCGAGTCAGAAAGATTACTTGAGAAAAAGAAAGAAATTGATGAGCTCAATAAAAAATTAGATATCAGAATCTTATTCGGTACTGAAGTAGATATCCTAGCTGATGGTAGCCTAGACTACGACGACAAAATTCTTTCAGAGTTTGATATCGTTGTAGCTTCAGTTCACTCTAGATTTGAAAAAGACAACACAGAAAGAATTCTTAAAGCTATGCAAAATCCACATGTCCATATTATTGGACATCCAACCGGAAGACTAATTAATAAACGTGAAGCATACTCATTAGATCTCAAACAAATATATCAAGAAGCTGCTAACACAAACACAATACTAGAAATAAATAGCCAACCAATCCGGCTCGACCTCAAATCAAACTACGTTCGAGAAGCTAAAGAAAACTACGGGGTAAAATTTTCAATCAATACAGATGCACATAATAAAGAAGGTCTAATGCTCACAAACCTTGGAATCGGTCAAGCAAGACGAGGATGGCTTACAAAGGACGATGTAATAAACACTCAAAACCTAAAAAGTCTACTGAAAAACATTAAGTAGAAACCTTTTAAGATATAGAGCAAGACTAGACAGTTGCCGAACGAAGCTCTGTAGTTTATTAATGATCCCTATAATAAATTTCAATGCTTACAAGTGTTCCAGAACATGACATAACTGTTGGACTCAAACTAATAAACGAAGCTACTAGGATAGCTGTAATACCACACCGAAGCCCAGATGGTGATGCAGTTGGTAGCGCACTAGCTATGAAGTTTGTTCTTAAAAATGCAGGTAAAAATGTTGATACAGTTTGTGTTGATCCACCACCACAAAACACTAAATTTTTACCAGAAACAAATCAATTCATAAACGAACTAAAAACAGATAATTACGATTTATTAATTTTTGTAGATTGTGGTGCAAGTTATATGAGTAAGTTTCATGAAACGAATCCTGAAATACTTGATGGATCTATTAATACAATCAACATTGATCATCATGAATCAAACGATTTCTTTTCAACCGTAAACATTGTTGAGCCAAAAGCTGCATCTACTACTCAGATCCTTTTTAGACTATTTCAAAAATGGGGGTTCGAAATCAATAAACAAACCGCTACATGTTTAATGACTGGACTGTACTTCGACACAGGTAGTTTTAGACACAACAACACAACTCCTGAAGTAATGAAAATATCAGGTGAACTCTTAAAACTTGGAGCAGACATAAAAACGATTTCAAAATACCTATTCAAGAAAAATAGTATAAATAAACTAAAACTCTGGGGTTCAGCACTTAGCAAAATCAGAAAGAACCACAAAGAAATTGTTACATCTGCAGTTACTCAAGAAGACTACGAAAACTGCCAAGCTGATACAAAAGATTTAGAAGGTGTAGTCGACTACTTAAACGCTATACCAAACAGTAAATTCTGCATTCTTCTTGCAGAAGATCTAAAAGGCGGAGTTAAAGCATCAATGCGTACCCAGTCAGAAAATGTAGACTTATCAAAAATTGCAGAAGTATTCGGAGGCGGAGGCCACAAAATGGCATCTGGGTTCAGAATAGATGGCGAAATCAAAGAAGAAAAACATTGGACAATCCAATAACTATTTCTTCAACGTTCTTGTTGGATAAGGAATATCAATCTTAGCTTTCTTGAATGCAGCCATAATTCCAATATGGATTTCATGATTAGCTTTCATGTAATCAACAAACTCTTTCGAGTTCACATTATATACAGCAATGAAAGTAACAGCTGAATCATCAAACCTATCTATGTATGACCAAATAAATTCAACTCCTTCAACTGAGTTAACAATTTCTTCTATCATAGAAGGAACCTTTTCAATCTTAGCCTTAGGTGTTTCATAAGCTACACCAAATTCTATCTCAACTCTTCTAACTTTAAGAAGTCTATAGTTTTGAACTCTAGTAGATGTAAGCTCTTTATTAGAAATAACAACTTCTTCACCCTCAAGGGCTCTTAGACGAGTTGTTTTAATACCGATTTTTTCTACATTACCTTCATGTTCACCTACAGAAATATAATCACCAATCTTAAATGGCTTATCAAAATAAATAACAAAAGAGCTAAATAGATCCTCAAGTACATTCTGAACAGCAAGGGCCACCGCAATACCACCAATACCTAACCCAGCGACTAGAGAGCTAACATTAACACCAAGGTTAGATAACAAAAAAACAGTACCAACAACCCAAACTGTAACTTTCATAAAGATACTTAGGGCATGCAGACTCGTTTGATTCTTATTAGTTCTAATGGCTTTGCTCTTCGTGAAAGATTCAATGAACTTATTTATCGCACTGATTACCTGAACAACAATTAATACAAGCAGACCAATATTCAAGTACTTATCAAATTCTGGACCAAAGTCTAAATACTGTAAGACAAAATAGAATGATAAGAGCCAATAAAACACTGGCTTAATTGACTTAATCGTATCAATCAAAATGTCATCTAGGTCAGTCTCTGTCTTTCGAGTAAGTCGTTCAAGATACAAAAGTACAAACTTCTGAAAAATTTCAAAAACTAAAAATAGACCAACAAAAACAATTAATGATTCCACGTACAAACTTAATTCATTTCCGAAGTAAACTTCTTGCATCCAACTATACTGTTCTAGGAATCCAAACATAAATTATTTATTACGGGCTTGTTTTAGGGCATCTACATACCATTCGAAGTCTTCTAAGAATTTCTGAGTTCTTTCTTCGTACTTTTCATTAACCATCTTACCATCTTCATCGAATAATTCCTTCACTTTTGTAAAGTACAAAGGGTTCGGAGTTGGAACCATTTTTAATCCAATAGCTAAATTATTCAACTGCTCTGCAACTCTTGTTCCACCTATACCACCTCCAGAAACCGTACAGACAGCCCAAGGCTTTCTTTGATACTCATCAAAAATTGTATCAATCAACAACTTAAATTCCCCCGGAAAACTATGATTATATTCTGGGCAAACTAATATTAAACCATCAGCTTTTTCAACAGTTTGCTGCCAATCAAGTTTACGACTATCTTCTTGCCACGCAGCAATTGTCGCATCTAAATGAAAGTCCTTAACTGATAAAAGTTCTGTTTCAAAACCGCAGTGTTGTTTTGTTTTTTCTAAAACATAATTTGCGACATGCTTAGAACTATTAGATTCACGAGCAGTACACAATAAAATTGGAACAAACATAAATTAAATTAATCTTTCTACAAAATATCCAACGTAATAAGCAATCAAAGCTGCAAGTCCACCAATAAACATAGTTTCAAGTCCTGCAAAAAGCTTATTCACTTTTACAACTTTACCTTTGATTACACCAATTAAAAATAATGCAAACAAAGTAAAAATCGATGCAACAACGAAAGTCTGATTATCATCAAATCCTAGAAAAGGAGCAATTATATAGCCAAGTAAAGGGATCAAACCAATCGTAATAAACGCAAGAAAAGTTATTGCACCACCTTTTACTGGATCAACCTCTGCCATTTGTAACGCAGACGCACCATCTTCAGCCATATGCTGCAATGTCGCCTTATCACTTGAGTACTTACCAACAGCCATTGCGAAACCATCAGCAAGCAAATTTGCAAAACCTAAAATTAAAATGATAGCTACTGATAAATTTGCACCTTTAACACCAGCTACTACTGCAAAAGTCGTTACAGAACCATCAATACCACCGTAAACAAAATCCGGAACCCATCTATATTTTTTAACTGTATTCATACAAACAAGGTTATATATTTGATAATAATATACCACTTATAAAAGGGTAAAATATATCTAAATTCATGTTAGCACTTAGATATATCGCGCGTAGAGAAGATTCCAATGGTCCAATCAATTACGACCTTTAACTTCTTTGGGAAAGAAATCAACTTAATAAGATAAATAGTTCGCCAAAGCCACCACGCAAAGTGACCAGCAAATTTCATTTTCTTAACTTGTGCGAGAGCTTTCCATCTACCTAAAGAAACCATTTTACCAACCTCAGTAAAATCAAAGACAGCTAGTTCTTTACCATTCTCAAGTCGATGCATGTTACGTGCAATAGAAGGACCTTGTCTTGAAGCAACTTGAGCTGTTGCAGGCAAAACACCATCATCAGGATCAGTATATGCAGCCATGTCCCCTCCTACGAAAACATTCCCGTAACCTTCAATTTGGCTAAACTGATTAACTACTATTCTACCCTTTCTATCTTTCTCTACACTTTGCTTAAAATTAACTTCAACTGGTGCAACACCTGCAGTCCAAATTGGAGTATAAGTTTCTAAAATTTTACCACTAGCAAGTTCGACAAAATCTTTACCTACCTGCTTAACTCCATCACTTAAAATAACTTTGATTTTATGTTTCTCAACTAATGCCTGATAACTCTTATGCTGGAAATAATCAGAAAACTGCGGAAGAAGAACTTTTCCATTCTGAACTAAACAAACCTTAGCCAGCTTCACAAGATCCTCTGAAAAATATTTAGAGAAAGTTTTAGTAAATAGTTCCTGCATTTCTGATGCAAGCTCAACTCCTGTTGGCCCACCACCCACAACTACAAAATGTAATAACTTTTTCTTTTCTGCTTTGTCTTCGGTCATTGACGCTTTTTCAAAAGCACATAAAAAATGGTCCTTTAACTCAAGAGCATCATCTAAACTTTTTAATGTATAACTATATTTCTCAGCACCTTTAACATTATAGAAAAAACTTGTTGAACCAAGTGCTAAAACCAAATAATCATAAGTTATAGAAGATGTACTTGTTTTAACTACTTGTTTTTCAAGATCTACAGACTCTACTTTTCCTAAATAAAATTTATCAAAAAATTTACGAGCTACTTTCCTAAGTGGCTCAATCGCATTGTTCACAGAAATACCACCTGTAGCTACTTCATGTAGCAAAGGCGTAAACAAGAAATAATTATTTTCATTTATAAGGGCAATCTCATAAGAACTATTGTAGCCAAACCTTTTTCGGAGCTCTTTTAATGCATACATACCAGTAAACCCCCCACCTAAAACTAATATTCTTTTCTTTTTAGTTTTACTCATAGCTTGATCCAATTCTTAAAAAACTTTTTACCAGCACTAGTCATAGAATAACAAATCATTTTCCCCATCTTAACCTTATCAAGCATTCCAGCCTCTTCTAATACACGAACTTGATGCGAAACAGCACTCATACTCAAATCAAGAACATTAGAAATATCAGTAGGACAAAGCTGACTATTAGCTGAGAACAAATACATCAACCTCATTCTAGTTGGATCAGCGCAAATGTCATGCAACTGCGAAAGTTCTAAAATCTTATTATCAATTTTAGATACTTTTTTCTTAACTCTCTCTATTTGCTTATCTGTTAACATAAAAACATTTAAACAATCATCGAAATATTACTGCCTACAAATTTGAGTGTCAATCATTCCAAAACTATAGACTTGTTGAAAAGTCAAAAAGCATGCAAAATACAACAAATAATTTCTACTGATGAAAAAACTTACATATATATTCGGAATAGGAGTAGTTGCAGGTTTACTATTTTTACTATGGGGAAACCTAAACACTCAGTCTTATTATTCAGAAACTCAAATAAACTCAAACCTAACTGTTAAATCCAACGAATCAATCATTATTCATAATGGATCAAAATTCACAGTTAACGGAGACTTGAATCTAAACGGAAAAATAAAATGCTCTAAAGGTCCATTACAAATATATGTAACAGGTAACTTAAATGTATCAGGAGAACTTGAATGCGATCGAGAATATAAGACAGAAGAATTCACAAACTCTGCAATTAAAATAGTCGCAAACAACAAAATCATATTCACGAAAAACGCGAAAGTTAACACAAACAGCAGTATCGAAATCACAAACTCAGAAAGCCAAATCGCACTTGATAACGACCAACTTAAAGATTATTTCAATGAGATAAGAGTAATAAGCAGCAAAGAACAAATTGGACCACTACAAGCAAACACAGATAAAGAAAATCTAAACGCAAACATTTCTAAAAACTTTTTAGACTTAATAAGCACAAAAGTTAGTGCTCAAGATGAAGTAAACACACCTCAAGTAAAACTAAGCGGTGAATGGAACCTAGATACAAGCGAAGAATCACTAAACCATATCTCGTTAATATACATAAATGTAAACACAGCTGGATTAACAGAAATCTCTGACTGGAAAGTTAAAGGTCCCAACGGACAACCAGGAGAAAACGATAGTAAAGACTCATGCTCAGCAACTGGTACAAACGGAACACCTGGTTACGGAATACTTATAAAAGGTGGCCAATTCGCTATATCAAATTCAACAATCACATTATCAAACGGTGGTAAAGGTGGAGATGCAACTACACTCGAACAATGCGAAGAAGCTTTCGCGCAAGGTGGTAAAGGTGGACTACCAGCAAATTTCAAAATTGAAGGATCAAAAATTAAAGTAGAAGAAAACTTCAAAATCGAACAAGGAGAAAACGGACCAGGGGGAAATGCAAAAGCTACAGTTAAAGACAAAGAAAATAGCTGCAACGCAGAAACAGGTGGTAACGCAACAGCCATAGCTGGAAGCGCATCAAATTATGAAGGCTACCTATATATCTCAGATAACATTACCGGTAACGAAAATATAAACATCCAAAATGCAAAATTAAACCAAGATGGAACAGCATACGCACAAGCTGGGGACGGAAGCTCAGGAACAGAATGCGGATGCCCGGGAGGTAACGGTGGAAACGCAGAAGCATCCGGCCAAGAAATTTCTGCTATACCAGGAGAAGGTGGCGATGCAGGTATATGTAAAAGCGAAGATACAGACAAACCTGCAAACGGTGGCAACGGTGGTAACGCAACCACAGACAATAAAAGTAAAATCATTGAAGCTGATGGTGGTAACGGTGGAACCGGAAGCACTTCTTGCCCAGCTGGACTAGGTGGACTAGGAGGTACAGGATTCACTGAAGGTCAAAACGGCGAAGCCGGAAAAGACATCTGCCAATCTACAACACAAAGCTTCAATCTAAGTTCTAATGAACTAATAAAAAAACATTCACAGAGCATTAACGAATGCCCAAACATATTTAGTAACACAATCCTTCTAAATACAACTGAATGGAAAATCCTGGAATCTCCAGAATGGATAGACTTCAAACAAATCAATGACCAAGAAGTAGAAGCTCGATTTAACTGCTCTATCAAAAAACCCGGTACTTACAACGGAACAATTACAATCGAATCAGAAGATTCAAAAACAGAAGGACAAACTGAAAACATAAATGTTAACATTGAAATAACTGAATAACTTAACGCCTAATCATGAAAATCCAAACAATTAAAGAAGCCGACCTATCAAACAAAAAAGTACTACTTAGAGCGGATCTAAACGTTCCTACCAAAGACGGCAAAGTAACAGATACAACTAGAATCGAAGCCGTGAAACCTACTGTAGACTTTCTATTAAAAAATAATGCACAAGTAATAATATGCTCACACTTTGGTAGACCAAAAGGCGAAAAGAAAGATGAGTTATCACTAAAACACATACTCCCAACTATCGAAGAAATCTTAGAATACGAAGTTCAATTTATTGACGACTGCATAGACATAGAAGTTCCTGATGCACCAATATCGCTTCTTGAAAATACAAGATTCCACAAAGAAGAAAAAGAAAATGATGCAGACTTTGCACAAAAGCTAGCCTCTCATGCTGACATATTTGTAATGGATGCCTTTGGAGCCGCACATCGCGCACACGCTTCAACAGAAGGAGTTACAAATCACCTGCCTTCTTATGCAGGACTACTACTCGAGTCAGAAATTAATTCTATGGCTCCCCTTCTTGATAGCAAACAAATTGAAAAACCATTAACACTTATTATTGGTGGTGCAAAAATAGATACAAAAATCGGGATCCTAAACAACTTCTTAGATAAAGCAGACAACATAATAATCGGAGGAGCTCTAGCAAATACATTCTTGCTTGCTCAAGGTCATGACGTAGGTAAATCACTAGTCGAAGAAGACCAAGTAGAAACTGCTCAAGAAATTTTAATGAAAGCTTCAGAAACAGGGTGCACAATCTTGCTTCCTAAAGATGTAATAGTAGCAGACGAGATCTCAAAAGAAGCTACAGCTATAGATATTCCAATCGAAGACGTAGAACTCGATATGATGATTCTAGACATTGGTAAAAACACAATGGAGTCGTATGTTGAACTAATCCAAAACTCAAAAACAATCGTAATGAACGGCCCACTTGGACTCTACGAGTTCCCTCAATTCGAAGCAGGAACATACGTAATACTAGAAGCTCTAGCAGCATCTAACTCAACAACAATAGTTGGCGGTGGTGACTCTGTAGACGCCCTAAACAAATTCAACATTCCACACAAAAAGTTCACACACATCTCAACAGGTGGTGGTGCAATGATCGAATTTTTAGAAGGAAAACAACTCCCAGCAATCGCTCCACTTATAAAGAGCTAACTGCTCCACTTAGAAATTTTTTCTTCAATAACCTCACGTTTAGTTGCATATCTTTCACGTGCAACTTTCCTAATTTTTTCTATTCTCTCATCTTGATCATCTGGAATTGTCGGAGGCGGCAAAGTATCTAGTGAAAAAGTTTTTGTCGGCATACCATCAACCAAAAGCCTCATATAAGCAGTATATTTATTTAAGCCAACTAAATCATTTGCTGTAACTTCTTCACCATACTGACCAACTAAGTATTCAGCATCATCAAACCCCACCTGCATCGAAAGCAATGACCCCACATTACCAAACACCG
>JAUHYY010000086.1 GCA_030426295.1 bacterium | reverse complement strand
CTGGTCACGGAGCTTCAGATGTAAGAGAGCATATGATTGCTGCTCAGCATGCTGCTGAAGTCGATAGTCCATTACATACGGTAAAGGCTGATGTGATTAGCCTTTATAAGGCTGCAAATCCTGAAGAACAAGAAGGTATAGTAGGTGATAATGCAGTGGGCATAGGACCGAGTAAAGATGTTACAGTTTTAGTTGGTGGCGTACGAATTGGGATTAGTTCTGGTTTAACCGGTGTTGAGTTGAGGTTCTCAGATAAAAGTGATCTGGAAGGGATTATTAAATAAGAGTCAATTGATTAGCGGCCTTATTTTTGGTAGCATTCAGCTACTTGAATTTAATAAATTTTGATGAAGAAATTATTAGTTATATCTATTTTTACAATCCTTCTTGCTGGGTGTTCTGGTGGGGGAGGCATACAAGCTCCTACTGAAAATCAAGCTGCTAATCCTGGTTACGTTCTTGGGAACGAAACTGCAAAGGTTAAGATTGTTGAATTTAGTGATTATGAATGTCCATTCTGTGGAAGGTTCCATGAAGGTGCTTTTCCTGAGTTGAAAACAAATTATATTGATGCGGGTCTTGTGAGTTTTGAGTTCAAAGATTTCCCTCTGCCAAGTCATTCAAATGCACGAAGTGCGTCGCAGGCTACATATTGTGTAGGTGAACAAGCTGGTGAAGATGCTTTCTGGGATATGTCTGCAAAGCTGTTTGCAAACCAAGATAGTTTGAGTAAAAACAATATTCTTAAGTATGCAGAAGAGTTTGAAGTTGATCAAGAAGCGCTTTCACAATGTATCGATGAAAGAAGATACTTCGATGTTATTAATGCTAATATGCAAGAAGGTATCAATAGTGGCGTTTCTGGAACACCATCTGTTTTCATTAATGATGTGTTAGTTACTGGTGCTCAGTCATTTGAAGTTTACAAAGAAATTATTGACGAGATGTTAGCTTCTTAATTATTTAAAATTTAGAAATGCTAGGTTACATAGTTTTAGGCTTGGTCCTTATAATTGGTATATTTGTACTAGTTTTAAGGTCTCTAATTAGATCTAGAACTAGCATTGTAGAGCATACTGTTTTGAGTATTAGCGTTTCTAATGAGAATGAAAGCACGCCTTTAGTATTTGAGCAGATTTTTTCTGCTTTGCACGGAGTGTTTAATGATTATTCTTTTTTTAAGAGGTTGCTTGGATTCCAACAAGATCGAATAAGTTTTGAAATTGCGAATATTGATCAGTCGGTTAAGTTTTATGTTTGGATGCCTAAGAAGCTTCGTAACTTTGTAGAAGGTCAGCTTTATGCACAGTATCCGGATATAGAAATTGAAGAAGTAAAAGATTATGCAATGGGTGAACATTCTAATGTTTCAACTTTGGAGCTTGGGTTTACTGATCCGGTTGTATTTCCGATTAAGCGTTATGAGCAGTTTGAAGACAAGTTAAATCGATTGCCTGTTGACCCTATTGCAGGTGTTTGTTCTGCACTTGGTAAACTTAATGCGCATGAGGAGCAAATCTGGTTGCAGGTTGTTGTGAGTCCTATGGCAGATAAGTGGCGTGTGGTTTTCTCAAGATGTTTGAATTTGGTTAATAAGGGGCTTTTCTTTAATATAGAATCTTTGGTTAATCCTTATATTAATATTTATACTACTCGAAAAGTATGGCCTAAGGTTGTGTTTTTCCCGCTGTATTTTTATTTCTATTTTAGAGGGATTTTAGCTGGTTCTAAATCTGGGAGTTTGTCATTGTCTTCTGAAGGTTCGATTAAGACCGACCAACTTGATGATACGACTCGGTCACAGCATAATCGTGAGACGAGTATGGAAGCTGCGATGGATAAGGTTAATAAACTGCTTTTTGAGGTGAATGTTCGTGTAGCTTATAAGTCTTCAACGAGGTCTGCTGTTAATTCAAAGAATAAGCTTCGTGAGATAGCAGGTTCATTTAAGCAGTACAATATTCCAAGCTTGAATGGTTTTGCTATTAAAAATATTTCTGTGAATGGTAGTCACTTGAGTGATTATATGAATAGGGAGGTGAATGGTTCTATGGTTATGAATGTTGAAGAACTTGCTACGATTTATCATTTTCCACATTTGAATGTTAAGGCGCCAAATATAAATTGGGTTAAGTCTAAGAAGCTTGAATCTCCTTTGAATTTGCCTGATCCTGCTGAAGGTGTGAATTTGATTGGTATGACTAATTTTAGAGATTCACGAAAAAAATTTGGAATTAAAGATGATGATAGACGAAGGCATTTTTATATTATTGGTAAGACAGGTATGGGTAAGTCGACACTGCTTGAGAATATGATCTTTGAAGATATTCAAAATGGTAAAGGGCTAGCAATTGTTGATCCGCATGGGGATTTGGCAGAGGCTGTTTTGAAGTTTGTGCCATCAAGTAGAATTAACGATATTATTTTGTTTGATCCAAGTGATAGGGATTTCCCAGTTGGATTTAATATGCTTGATACAAATGGTGATAAAGCTTTGAATTCGATTGTTGCTTCTGGGATTGTTGGAGTGTTCAAAAAACTATATGCACATAGCTGGGGGCCACGTCTTGAACATATTTTGAGGAATACCGTTATGGCTTTACTGGAGTTTCAGAATGCGACTATGCTTGGGATTCCGAGAATGTTGACTGACGATAAGTATCGATCTCAAGTTGTTAAGCAGGTTACTGATCCACTTGTGAAGGCTTTCTGGGAAAAAGAATTTGCACAAATGCAAGACAAACAAAGAACTGAAGCAGTTGCTCCAATTTTAAATAAAGTTGGGCAGTTCTTGTCGA
The DNA here is from genome assembly GCA_030426295.1 of bacterium. Lineage (GTDB taxonomy): Bacteria > Patescibacteriota > Gracilibacteria > UBA1369 > JAUHYY01. The sequence continues at coordinate 349 of JAUHYY010000086.1, read as the reverse complement.
GTCCTGATGTTAGAAATATTTTAGGTCAAGTTAAGTCTTCAATTGATCTGCGGTTTGCGATGGATAAGGGTAAGATTGTTGTTGTGAATTTGTCTAAGGGTAAACTTGGTGAGGATAATTCATCTTTGCTTGGTTCTATGCTTATTACGAAGTTTCAGCTTGATGCTATGAGTCGAGCTGATATTCCAGTTGATCAAAGAAAAGATTTCTATCTATATGTTGATGAATTTCAAAATTTTGCGACCGATTCGTTTGCATCAATTTTATCTGAAGCTCGAAAGTATAAACTCAATTTAGTTATGGCAAATCAGTATATCGCGCAGATGCCAGAAGAAGTTCGTGATGCGGT
>JAUHYY010000009.1 GCA_030426295.1 bacterium | reverse complement strand
AGATAAAGTGTTCGCAGATCTATCAAGAGTTAAGTATCCAAGACCAACATCGATTAAGAATGAAAGTCTTGATCTAACCTCATGCAGAATCATTCGGGCAATCTCTTTTTTAGTATCAGAAAGCTCAAGCCCTTCAAAGAAAGAAAGTGCTTTATCAACCGAAAAAGTTGTAACTTCAATAATCGATTTATCGCCAACAGTTACTGAAAGTACTTCAGGTCTTAGCCTCTGCCCTTTACATGACTCACATTTACTTTCATTCATGTAGTCTTCGATTTTTGATCTAACAAAATCAGAATCTGATTCATGATATCTTCTTTCCATATTTGGGATAACTCCTTCAAATTTAGTCTCATAATCCCCTTTAAACTTAGCATTAGAGTTCTGACCAATGCTAATTTTATACTTCATGTCTTCTGTTCCATAAAGCACGACTTCAAGCTGCTCAGGAGTCAATTTGCTAACAGGAACATCCATCGAAAACTTATGCTTTTTAGCTACAGCAGTAAGAAGAGATGCATACCAGTCTAATGTAGAAGTAGATGAAGCCCATGGAGCAATAGCCCCTTCAGAAAGACTTAAGCTCGGATTTGGAATAACTAAGCTCTCATCAATTTGTTGCTTAATCCCAAGCCCATGACATGCTTCACAAGCACCATGAGGAGAATTAAACGAAAACATTCTTGGCTCAAGTTCAGGAATATTTACTGGCCCTCTACTAGATGCATATTTTTCTGAGAAAAGTACATCTTCTCCAGTTTCGTGATCAGATACAATCATTATCCCATCACCAAACTGCAAAGCTGTTTCTACAGAATCCCCAAGTCTAGACCTATCAGGATTAGGTTCCTCAATCTTTTCCCCGTTACTCAGTTCTTTGAATTTCTTACCGAAGTCTTTAACAACAAGTCTATCTACAACAATTTCAATCGAATGCTTTTTCTTCTCATCAAGAGTTGGAACTTCAAGAATACTCATAACTTCACCATCAATCCTTACTCTCACAAAACCTTCTTGCTTAATATTCTCAAGAACCTTTATATGCTCACCTTTTCTATCACGAATAACTGGAGCCAAAATCAAAATCTTCTTACCATGTTCCATCTTTGCAATTGAATCAACCATTTCACTACTAGACTGTTTAGTTAGCTCTTCACCAGTTTCAGGATCATGCGGCGTACCAACCTTTGCATACAAAAGCCTAAGATAATCATAAATCTCAGTTACTGTACCAACAGTTGATCTAGGATTACGACTCGCAGTCTTTTGATCAATCGAAATAGCAGGAGAAAGCCCTTCGATAGACTCTACTTCTGGTTTTTCAGTTAGCTGCAAAAATTGCCGAGCATAAGTAGATAAGCTCTCAACATAACGTCTTTGACCTTCAGCATAGATCGTATCAAACGCCAAAGTCGACTTACCAGAACCAGAAACCCCAGTAACCACAGTTAATTTATTACGTGGAATACTTACATCGATATTTTTCAAGTTGTGCAGTTTTGCACCTTTTACGACAATATTTTGGGGCTCCATAGATAGTAATAGTGAGATTAGTAGTGAGTGTGAGACCCTTTCAGCTATTAGCCGTTAGCTATGACCATCCCGGGGCACCAAAACATACTAACAGATATGCCAAGTTTCTCAATAGAAAGTCAGAATTCCGTAAATAATGGTTATTTTTTTCTTGAACGAATCCCTAAATCCATAGCCAAGAGTATGAAAGGTATTTGACTAAGCATAAATAAAATTATAGGAACAAATTCATATATAGTTATAAGTATACTCGATCGCATAGCTAGTCTATCGGCCTTCATAATTAGTAAGAATCCTAAAAACGAACCCAGGCCAGCCACTAGTGTAAGTAGGGTTTGTCTGAGATTTAGATGAGTTATTAAGTAAGCAATAATCGTTGAGAAGTATCCAATACACATTACACCCAGCGAGATATTACGAATGGTTTGAAAAGGATCAGGGATTGGTCCCATTTTTGAATCCATAAAATACAGAACAAAAATTAACCATCCACCAAAAAATCCAACTATACCAATAAAATATATTAGGGCTGATACCGCAACCAAGTTTATCTTAAACTTCTTCATGCCATCAGCCATTAACTATTAACTATTATCTATTATCTATTATCTATCCCAAAACCCCAGTCTTCTCCCAAGGGAACTCTTCTCTACCAAAGTGACCATAAGCAGCAGTCTTCTTATAGATCGGTCTGAGCAGATCTAGAGTATGAATGATTCCTTTAGGAGTAAGATCAAAGTTATCTCTGATCAACTGATCGAAGTCCACTGAGTCATCTTTTGCTGTCCCATAAGTCTCAACGAAGATTGATACTGGTTCAGCTACGCCAATTGCGTAAGCGAGCTGTACTTCACATTTAGAAGCAAGTCCTGCCGCAACAATATTTTTAGCAATGTATCGAGCCATGTATGCACCACTTCTATCTACTTTAGATGGATCTTTACCACTGAAACATCCTCCTCCATGTAGGCCCATTCCACCATAAGTATCAACAATTATCTTTCGACCAGTAAGACCAGCATCTGCTGGAGGCCCACCATATACAAATCGTCCAGTAGGATTCACATGATAAATAGTTTGATCATCAAGATAATCCCCACAAACAGGTTTAATAATCTTTTCAATTACAGTAGCTACAATCTCATCTTGTTCAACTTCAGGGTCATGTTGAGTCGAAACAACAACAGTATGAACTCGTGATGGCTTACCATCGATGTACTCAACAGAAACTTGAGCTTTACCATCAGGTCGTAAGAATTCTACTTCACCTGACTTTCTGGCTTCTGAAAGTCTCATTGTTAGCTTATGAGCAAGCATAATAGGTAGAGGCATGAGCTCAGGAGTCTCATCGGTAGCGTAACCAAACATCATCCCTTGATCACCTGCTCCGTCTCTATCAACTCCTATGGCAATATCTGAGCTTTGTTCATCAATAGTCGTCATCACAGCGCAAGACTTATGATCAAAACCAAATTCAGCATTGTTGTAACCAATTTCTTCAAGTGTGTTTCTTACAACTTTTGGAATATCAACATATGTAGAAGTAGTAATTTCACCAGCAACCAATACAAGGCCAGTGTTTACCATGGTTTCAGCTGCACATCGAGCCTTTGGATCATCTTTTAGTAGTTCATCAAGTATCGCATCTGATATCTGGTCAGCAACTTTATCTGGGTGACCTTCAGTAACTGATTCTGACGTGAAAATATAACTCATAATATAATGTTAATTGAACTAGATATTAGAGCAATAAGCCATAATTAGCAATAGGGGCTAGTATAAATATCTATCTATGCTAGAATCTTGGCCAAGTAAATAATAGAAATTAATGACAGTAGTTAAAAACGAATTACCTTTAGTAGGTATAGTAATAATTAATTACAACGGAGAAACATTTGTAAGACATTGCCTCGAGGAACTCTTAAAAGTTGATTATAAAAATGCAGAAGTAGTTTTTCTAGATAATGATTCAACAGATGAATCTGTAGCTTTAGTTGAAAGACATTTCCCAGATGTATTGATACATCAAACTGGTCATAACGGAGGTTATGCAGGAGGTGCAGAAATTGCTGTGAATCTAGCAGAAGAAAGAAACTGGGATTACCTACTTGTAATGAATCCAGACATTGTTTTTGAACAGGATTATGTGCAAAAGGTTGTTCAAAAAATGGAAGACGATTACCGAATCGGAGCAATTATCGGAAAACTAAACCAATATAAATTCAATAAGAAAGAAAAAACAGATGTAATAGATTCAGCAGGTCTTCTGATGTACAAAGACAGACGAGTTGTAGATAGAGGCCAAGCCCAAAAAGACGAAGGTCAATTCGATAAAGAAGAACAAGTATTCGGTATTACAGGAGCAGCACCAATGTATAGAGTGGCTGCATTAGGTGATATTAAAGTCTTTGGTGAAGTGTTCGATCAAGATTTCTTTATGTACAAAGAAGATGTAGACGTAAGCTGGAGACTCAATCTGTACGGTTGGAGAAATTGGTATTTACCTCAGGCCAGAGCCTATCACGCCCGCGGTACAGGAATCTATAAGAGAGACAGTTACAAAGAAGTAGCAAAAGAAAGAAAAAAACTCTCAAAGTTCCAAAAGAGTCACTCGTTCAGAAATCAACATTTCATTCAATTTAAAAATGAAATCCCAAGTAACGCATTAGCAAATATTTTCCCTATCCTACTTAAAGAAGCTGCCCTAATCGGATTTATGCTGATCAGAGAGCAGTTTTTGATAAAGTCTTTATTTGAATTTATTATCAAGATCCCTAAAATGTATAAGAAGCGCCGAGTGATAATGAAAAATAAACGCGTAACTGCTAAGCGTATGAGAAAGATTCTGAGGCTTGGTCATAATTAACAATCAAACAAAATGAAAAACTTTTTAATTCAAGGAAGAAAACAACTTTCTGGATCAGTTAAAATTGGCGGATCAAAAAATGCAGCACTGCCAATAATCGCAGCTGCTTTACTTACAGAACAAGAAACGACTCTACATAACATCCCTGCCATTGAAGACATATATAAGATAATGGACATCCTCAATCATCTAGGTGTTGAGACTGAATTCGAAAATAATACGATGAAGATAGATCCATCTAAAATGAAGGCGAAAGAGTTACCTCATGAACTTGTTTGTCACATGCGTGCATCAATATTGCTTGCTGGTCCATTACTTGCAAGATTTGGCCAAGCAAAGATGGCGTACCCAGGTGGATGCGTTCTTGGTAAAAGACCAGTAGATACACATGTTCTTGGTCTCGAAAAGCTAGGAGCAAAAACTCTCGAGAATTCGACAAAAATCCACATGAAGGCAAAGCAATTAACAGGAAACACTGTGATTCTATCTGAGTTCTCAGTAACTGCTACTGAAAACATAATCATGGCTGCTTGCTTAGCCGAAGGTAAATCAGAAATCAGAATCGCAGCAGCCGAACCACATGTAGCAGACCTTTGTAAGTTCTTGGTAGCAATGGGAGCAAAGATCGAAGGAATAGGAACACATACGCTAAAGATTAAAGGTGTAAAGAAACTTAAAGGAGTAGAATACTCAGTTGTAGCTGATTATCTTGAAGCAGGAACTTTCATTCTTGCTGCAGCAGTAACAGATTCAGAACTTGAAATTAAGAACTTTAACCCAGAAGATCTAGATTTATTCTTTGAGAAACTCGAAGAAGTAGGGGTTAAATACGAGCTTAAGAAAAATTCAGTTAAAGTCCTACGTGGCGGAGAATACAAATCAATAAGTCATTTAAAGACTGCAGTACATCCGGGCTTCCCTACAGATTTATTAGCTCCATTTACTGTACTATTAACTCAGGCCGAAGGTGTAAGTAAGATATTCGAAACACTGTTTGATGGCAGGTTCAACTTCTTATTTGAGCTCGAAAAAATGGGAGCATCAATTGAGCTTATTAACCCACACCAAGCACTGGTAATAGGCAAGAAAAGCTTAAGGGGTGTACCTGTAGCTAGTTGTGATATTAGAGCAGGAGCTGCAACAGTACTAGCTGGACTATGTGCCGACGGTGAAACTCTTATTACGAATGTTCAGTATATTGATAGAGGATACGAACGTTTCGATGAGAAACTTAGAGATCTTGGTGCAAGCATAGAAAGAGTAGAAATTGAGAGCTAAATTTAAAAAAAACTTAAAGATTCTTTAAAGAGAATATGAATTTAGTGTTGTTAAATATTATCAACACTCTTCAGTTTTGGCTTGTTCATAACGAAAAGTGACTGCAGGTTGCCAAAGGCGCAAGCTCTTGCAGAATATTTAATAGCTCAGCTATAGTTCTATACCGTTAGAACAAATAAACAAAAAACATGAATACAAATCCAACAGATCTTACGCAAAGTGATTGTCCGGTAAAATTGACAGGCATCTTACTTGGGATTCTTACAGAAAAAGAACAAAAAGTAATTATCAAGAGATATGGAATTCATGGTGAAGAAAGACACACTTTAGCGGCTATAGGCGAAGAGCTTGGTGTAACAAGAGAAAGAGTGCGACAGATAGAAAATTACGCACTTAAAAAATTGTCACGAAGTGCAACTAAAACTAAGCTTGTTGAACTGCATAGCTGGTTAGACGAATTGCTCGACAGTAACGGAGGAATCATCTCGGAAATCTCACTAAATAGAAGTCTGATATACAAATACCCAGAACTCAAAGGGCAACTGCCAGCCCTTAAGCTTGCTTGCATTATGAAAGAAAGCATTCTTTGGGAGCACAACAAAGTAGACTACATTTCTCATTTCAGATACAAAAGTATTAGCTTCTCAGTTGTAAAAGAAATCACAAACAAAGCGATAAAATTACTTAAGAAATCTTCAAGAGTTCTTAAAGAAGAAGAAGTATTTTCTGCTATTCAAAAAGAATTTAGAGAAACAGATATAAATATAAAGAAGGCAACAATCCGTGCATGCCTAGTCTTAGATAGAAGAGTAACTATAAATGAAGATGGGGTTAGTCTAACAGAGTGGAGACACGTTAATCCAAAGACATTGTTCGATAAGATCCTATACGTACTAAATGAGATCGAAGAACCAATGCACTTCAGAGAAATTGGAGAAATGATCAAGAAGCGAAAGTTTGATAAAAAGCCAGTTAGCGTTCAGGCCGTACACAATGAATTAATCAACAACCCAATATTTGTACTTATCGGTAGAGGTATATATGCCCTGAAGACATGGGGATACAAAGAAGGAACAGTTTCAGAAGTATTATCAAGCATTCTAGAAAAGAAAGGACCAATGAGCTTAGAAGAAGTTACAAGACAAGTTTTGCAAAGAAGAAAGGTAAAACCAATCACAGTTCAAATAAACCTAAACTCAAAAAAGAACAAATTCAGAAGACTTAAAGATGGAAACTATGAAGTAATCTAATTACTCATCATCAGCTTCATTAGAAATCGCTAAACTTTCTAGTTGCTCTATGGCTACTTGTTGAGTTATGAACCCTTGAGCTTGAAGATTTTTTACTGATGTTTCCATTGTTTGCATACCTTCTTTAACACCGGTTTCAATAACCGAAGGAATTTGATAAGTCTTACCTTTACGTATTAGATTTGCTACAGCATTATTTGCAAACATTATTTCAAGAGCAGCCACTCGGCCTTGACCATCTGCCCTTTTTAAAAGTTGCTGCCAAATAACAGCGCGTAAACTTTCAGAAAGCTGAGCTCTAATTTGGTTCTGTTGTTCAGGAGGGAAAGAATCAATGATTCTATCTACCGATTTAGCAGCTCCACTCGTATGCATTGTCGCCAATACTAGATGGCCGGTCTCAGCAGCCGTCAGAGCCAGTGAGATCGTTTCTAAGTCACGCATTTCACCAATTAGAATGACATCAGTACTTTCACGTAACGCAGCTCTCAGCGCAGATTTAAAAGTCTGAGTATGCACTCCAACCTCTCTTTGGTTTAATAAAGATTTTTTATTTTTATGAATAAATTCAATCGGATCTTCAATCGTAATAATGTTGTAATCTTTTTGTGTATTAATCTCATCAATAATTGCGGCAAGAGTAGTCGATTTACCTGAACCAGTAGGACCAGTTAAAAGAACAATTCCTTGCTTAAAATTAGCAATCTTCTTCAATTGAGTCGGCATATTAAGCTCATCAAGAGTTTTTGTCTGCTCAGGAATCAATCTGAATACAGCGCCAATACCTTTATTCTGAATAAATACATTTACCCTAAATCTTCCAATGCCAGGAACATCAAGTCCGAAATCAATATCATAAGTCTTAGCAAATTGTTCTTTCTGCCAATCATTCATCAGCTCAGAAATATAATCTTCAGCCATCTTCTTAGAAAGAATAGGATGCTCTTCAATCGGCACTAGATCACCAAAGATACGCAGAGTTGGCTTAATACCAACAGTCACATATATGTCAGAAGCACTGTATTTAACAGCTGTCTGAAAGATTTTTTCGAGCTTCATATAGGTATAATTAATCTATTTATTATACCACGAATTCAGCTCAAATTAAACATGATCTGGCCTTTTTCTAGCAAGTTTCCAAGCTTCGATAATAATAATTGCCACAAGTGGAGCTCCAATTACATAAATCCAATCTTCTGCTTTAATTGCAACTGTCTCAAATATATTTTGGAACCAAGGCACATAAATAACTGCAAGTTGTAGTATTGAAGCCAAAATCACAGCGAACCAAATTAGCCAGTTATTAAACATGTCTTTAAATGAGCTACCGTATTCATCACGCACAGAGAAGGCAAGCATAAGCTCAAACACCACAATAGTAGTGATTACGATTGTTCGTGTGTATTCAATTGATGAGTTGTTGACGAACATGAAATATACCGCAATCGAAACCACTGCAGAAATAACCCCAGCAAATACGCTAAAGGCAAGAATCTCCTTAATTATTCCACTACTATGTAGTCTTGGCTTTAGTTTCATTATTCCTTTAGAAGGCTTATCAATACCAAGAGCAATACCAGGCAAAGAATCAGTCATTAGGTTGATCCAAAGAACCTGTAAAGGAACAAAAGGCAGAGGCATACCCATTAAAAAAGCTATTGTCACAAGAAATACCTCATCAAAATTAGCACTCAAGCTATAAGCAATAAATTTCTTAATGTTTGCATAAATTTGCCTACCACTTTCAATAGTCTTAACAATAGTTGCAAAGTTATCATCAGTTAAAATCATATCACTCGATTCCTGTGCAACATCAGTTCCTGTTATTCCCATAGCTATACCAATATCTGCTGCTTTTAGTGCAGGAGAATCATTCACTCCATCACCAGTCATAGCAACAATATTCTTTTTAGATTGGATTGCTTTTAAAATCTTTACTTTATGTGCAGGATTAACCCGGGCAAAAATACTTACATCATCAATTGTATCTATAAGCTCAGCTTCACTCATCTGATTAAGATCGTTACCAGTTAAGATCTTTTCACCTTCTTCATATAAACCAATAGCACTACCAATCGCTTTAGCTGTCATTGCATGATCACCCGTTATCATGACTACGCTAATATGAGCATCTTTACATGTTTTAATAGCCTCTTTAACTTCTGGCCTAGGAGGGTCAATCATCCCAACCATACCAACAAAAATCATATCTTTTTCAGAATAATTCTCAGCCTCAAGCCCTTTTCTGTAAGCAAAACCCAAAACACGATAAGCCTCAGATGCATACTCTGCATTCTTCTCTAGCAATTCCTTACGAATCTTATCTGTAAGTTTAATAACTTCACCACCAAGCTGAATATATTTACAAACATCTAAAACGCTATCTACAGCACCTTTCATATACATAACTTCTCTTTCATGAACTGTAGACATTCGTTTTCTTTCTGAATCAAAAACATTTTCATAAGTTCTTTGGAAATCCTTGTGCAAATTATGAACATCAATCCCTGCTTTTTTAGCAAGAGTAAGCAGACATCCTTCAGTTGGATCACCAATAATCTCCCACTCATTATTCTGTAACAGCCGAGAATTATTACATAAAGCCCCAATATCAAGAAGGAGTCTAAGTTCTTCATTCTGTAAATCACCTTTAATCTCACCATTTGGTTCATACCCAATACCAGTAACCTGAATATCTTCGCCATTCGTAAAAATACGCTGCACTGTCATTTGGTTTTGAGTCAGGGTTCCTGTCTTATCAGTACAAATATAGTTTGTGCTACCCAGCGTTTCAGCAGCAGCAAGTTTTCTAATAATCGCATTATCTTTAGCCATTTTCTGTACACCAATAGCCAGCGTCAAAGTGATGACTGCAGGCAATCCTTCAGGAATAACACTCACAGCCAAACTAATACTCAAAATAAACATCTCAAGCAGATCACGACCTGTGAAAAAACTTATCCCAAATAAAACTCCAATGAGCCCAAGTATCACAACCGCCAAAACTTTACTTAAATGATCAAGCCTCTTTTGCAGGGGAGTCTCAACATTACGTTCATTCTGTACAAGATTCGCAATAGAACCAAAGTAAGTTTTCATTCCAGTATTCACTACCACGGCAGTACCATGACCTTTGGCAACTGTAGTACCCATAAATACCATATTATTCATGTCTCCTACACTTACATCTTTTTTTATTACATCTTCAGTTTTCTGAACAGGAGTACTCTCACCAGTTAAGCTAGATTCTAGGCAGTTCAGCTCAGCAGACTCAATAATCCTCGCATCTGCAGGCACATACATACCTTCTTCAAGAACAATTATGTCACCTGGAACTAAATCTTTAGCCTCAATATGAAAAGTCTCACCACCACGTACAACAATCGCATCGGGTGCAGCTAATTCTTTGAGCGCATCAATAGCTTTCTCTGCCTTAAACTCCTGAGTAAACCCAATAATCGTATTTATAACAACAATGGCAAGAATTGCATAAGCATCAATTTTTTCATCAAGCATAAAGCTAATAACTGCCCCAAAAATCAGTATCAAAACCATTATATTCGCAAATTGGGCAAAGAAAATATGCCACCACTTTATTGGATTAGCCTCACTAATCTCATTTAAACCAAACTTTTCTTTTGCGCTCTTAACTTTCGCATCAGTAAGCCCTCTCTCAGAAGTCTTCAGATCTTTGAAAATCTCTTCTATATTTTTTTGATACCAACGAATCATATATGACAATAATTAACCACCATGATTCTATAGGTAAATGGCTTTAAATAGGACTCAAACCTATTGACAGGAACTTAAGATTTAGAGTGCGTGAGGTTGTTTATCTACTGTGCAGCCTGTTTTTGAGACGGGTCATTATTCAGGCTGTTGAACCAGTCTAAATATGCTTCTTCAAAACTCGGAATATCAGCAAGTTCAGCTTCAGCTTCAAGTCTTGAAGCTTCTTCTTTGCGTCCAGCCTCTTCTAATTCTAAATCAATCTTTTCTCCTTCAAAACGATCAACAATATCCCAGTCAATAATTCCAGGGTCAATGTCCATATCTATCCAGTCATAATCAAAAGCTGCAGCCTGATTTGTACTTAGATTGGCTTTATCAGCATTGTCTAAAGCAATAGCTTCTTCCGGAGTCATGAGGCCATCTCTTAGTTCTCTAACCCCGCCACGTTGTTGGACAGCCTTGAATCGTCTTCGTTTATGACTATCTTTAATCGCAGTTAAAATAGCTCTAAAGTTTTTTAGAAGCTTATCATCAAAAACTACTTTCCCACCTGTCTTGTCTTCCATTTCCTTTCTTTCCTCTTCAAGAGTTGGCTTGTAATGAATTAACTCTCTTTCAGCTTGCAGTTCAGCAAGTTCCTCTAAATTCTTTTCGATATAGTATTCGATTGTGTGTCGATCTTTTAGTACATTTGTATTCTTTAGCCTTAGTTTATCACCTTCAATTTGTTGAATTGTCTTAGCAATTTTTGCATCTATAGCACCAACATACGCATCTAGATGTGAAGGATGAACATATAAGAAGAATTCTCTTTGTACCCTTACTTTCTTTTTTGGAGTTTGATATGTTCCTTCCCTCTTTTGTCTTGCAACTTTTCTGGGATTTTCGCGAGGTGCTACTAATGTCTTATAAGTTCTTACTCGTACTTGAATACCAGCTTCGTTACAATTTTCAAGATCCTCACGGTCGTATTCTTTAAGCTTTGTCCCATCTTGTCTAGTTAAAGCCATTCTGTCTATACGAACAGGTGTTCCTAGGTCTTCTAAAGATGAGATTCTAACGTTCTTAATTCTGAAGTACTTTCGTGCTCTCGCAATTTCAGGACCCTCAGGCGCATGAGCACGGCCAGCATGGTCATTGTGGGATCGTCGGTGCCCTTCAACTGTTGTATGTCCATCCCTTGCTTCTCCAATTACTGCTTCGTGTAGTTTTCTCTGAGTACTTTCCCTCATCCCATCAATATAGATCTTTGGAGGTTTACCATCTTTACCAACCAACTTGAATTCAGCGATCTCGACAGCACGTTCAGATCTAACTTGAGTCGGCTGCTGTGGAGCAGGAGTTGTTGGGACAGTATTACTAGATACAAAATTAGGCATAACAGGAGCAGGTGTAGTTGTATTTACCTGCACAGCCTTTGAAGAAGGGGCAGCCGCCATAGCCATAGCTCCAACTACATTCGCAGCAAATCCAATTCCTCTTCTTCTAACCATAAAATTCTTTTACAAGATTTGATTATATATATTTGAAGATTTAAGTCAAAGTTTAGAATTGTATAAAAGCCATGAAGTATAAGTACTGCATGAAAATAACCCTACTTCTTTTACTAAGCCTTATAACTTTAGCCCCAAACTTTAGCTTCCTAACTCACGCACATGATTACACTCTAAAGTTTATAGATATTGGCCAAGGCGACGCAGTTATCATAAGAACCCCAACCAATTGCACCATGGTAGTTGATGGTGGACCACTTAATAATCTAACAGATCAAATCCACAAACATCTGCCAGCCACAGAAAACAAAATAGACCTTATGGTTCTAAGCCATCCACACTTAGATCATATGGGCGGGCTAATACAGCTGCTAAATCGCTATAAAGTAGAACATTTATTCACAACAGGTGTGATGTACGAAAGTAGTTTCTACACAGAGTTTATAAACAGAACAAAGAACACAAAAGTCACTTACCCTAAAACCAATCAAACCTACAATTTATGTGGCATTGAGATCAAAGTAATCTACCCAATAGAGTCATTGATAGGCCAAACGCTAAAGAATGTTAACGACGCATCAATCGTCTTACAGCTTAAAATAAAAGACACAAAGATCTATTTATCAGGTGACGCGGAACACGAAGCTGAAGAAGAGATCTTAGGGCTAAATATCAATCTTGATGCAGACATAATGAAAGCTGGTCACCACGGTAGCAGGACCAGCAATTCAATTGAAATTCTTAATAAAGTGTCGCCCGATTATCTAATCATTCAGTCAGGTAAGGGCAATAGTTATAATCATCCCCATTACGAAACGATAGACAAAGCTAATCAAATCAATGCAAAGGTTTTACGTAATGACGTAGAAGGAACAATTACTTTCTTCTTCTAGTAGCAAGTCTACCACCAGCAAGAGATGTAAGAGCTAGTGCAAGCATTCCAGCCGGACCAGTCCCCGGAAGACTTACAGTCTTACCTTCACTTTCATTACCTACTTGATCTCTAGCAGTAACTTTAAATGTATAAACTTCTGCTTCTGGAAGCCCAGATTCTTCAAATGTAAGAGTTTCAGGATCTAATGTAGAAAGTAGTCTATAAGTTTCACCTCTATCTTCACTGAAGTAAACAAGATAGTTAGCTAGATCTTGAGCTGTATTAGGACTCGCTCCCCATGTAACTGCAACAGCAGCTTGAGCAAGATCACTTAGTTGAGCTCTTAACGAGCTAACTTCTTCTGGAGGAGTAGTATCACCTCCATCGAACCCGAATCCACCAAATTCAAATGTACTATTTTCATCTGAAAGGGATTGACCTAAAGAATTAGTAACCTCAGTTACAATCATTGTATAAGCAACTGCATCATGAGTATCAGTAACAATAAGTATGTTTGCTGGGTTCTGATTATCTTGAAGTACGTTTGTAATATTTAAAAATTTAGTATTATCTTCAGTTTGAACGATAGCAATCTCATTTATAGGATTGTCACCAAGTACAATTTCTTCAGAGAATTTAACTTCAATTTCAGTTTCAGAAACAGAAACAGCTGATTCAATCATGAATTCATCAGAAGTAGCAACATTTGAGCTACCAAGAAAACTTCTGGTAAGCACTTCATCACCAGTATAAGTAATAAGGTATGAAACACCTGGTTCTTGTTCCTCAGTAACGATATCTAATGTTCTAGCATCAACCACGTTTACAGAACCTACTGCAAGTGGAGCATCATCAAATTCTTTAGCAATTGTTACTGAATTAGCAACATCATCAAGTGTCATATCTGTAGTGAATAGAACCCTAACAGTTGTTGAGTCTAAAGCTTCAGCAGCTAAGATTTCAGTCTCAGCAGGTGCTGATTCACCATCTGGAGTAGCACTAACTTCTTGACCATATGACTCACTAAGAGCTTGATCGTTCATTGCAGCTACTGAAAAGTAATATGTTGTTCCATTTGTTAAACCTGTAACTTCGTATGTTGTTACGTCCCCAAGTTCTTCTTCTGGAAGATTGTACTGCTCACCCGAACCTACTGGGTTAGTACCTTTGAACACAATATAACCTGTTGCACCATCAACAGAATCCCAACTTAAAGTAACGCTTGCGTCTCCAGCCTCAGCTGAAAGATTCGTTACATCAGAAAGAGTATCGACAGCAGCATCATATACGCCGTCTTCTACGATGATATCTTCATCATCTTGAGCAAGTACAGCACTTGTAGCACTGACTCCAATTAATGCCACACAAGACATCAATGTTAATGTTTTTTTAAGTAGGTTCATTGTTAGGGGATTCAAATATTATTTATTAATCAGAGTATTATAACAAAATACAACCCAAATAACCATTTACTACTATTGACGCATTCTTAAAATTGACGACTCCCTAAAACACCCGATAATCAACAATCGATAATTAAAGTTTCACAACTCTAACTTTCTCGATCTTATTTCCTTCCATCTCTTCAACTGTGAACTTTGTATGATCAATTACTACAGATTCACCTTTTTCTGGGAATCTCTTTAAGAAGTCTAAGATCATCCAGCTTAGTAGATCTTTATCATCATATGATGGGATTTCGATATCTAGCGCAGCTTGTACGTCTTCAACTGGAATGTCTCCATCTACAACAATACTATTATGTGCAAGTACTAGGATTGGTTCTTCTTCTGTGTCAGCTTCATCAGACATATCACCTACGATTTCTTCAAGTACGTCTTCCATAGTAACGATACCCTCAACTCCTCCATGTTCATCATAAACAAGAGCGATGTGTGTTCTTTTCTTTTTGAATTCAAGAAACAGGCTGTTAACTAATTGTGTAGTAGGCGATTCAATAAATTCGTAAAGCTCAATCTCTTTAAGTGATTTAGCTAGAGTATCTTCATCTGTACTTAGAGACAGAAGCATTTTTACAGTAACGAAACCAATAATATTGTCGATACTTTCTTCATAAACAGGAAGTCGAGAATGCTCGCATTCATTTGCATATTTTATTGCATCAGCAACAGTAGTCTTAGCTTCAAGTGCATCAAGTTCAGTTCTAGGAGTCATAATACTTTCAACACTCGTATCATCAAATTTAAGTACATTTTCAATGAACTCTTGCTCGTGTTTTTCGATTGATCCTTCTTCAGCACCCATTGAAACAATCGCCTTAACTTCTTCTTCAGAAACATGATGAATATGTTCCCCTACTAAAGTTGTTAGTGCTTTCTCAAAAATCCAAATAATAGGGAAAAGCACATACTCAAGGAAAGTAAGTGGATAAATAACAAACTGAGCAACTTTCACAGAAAATTTAGTTGCAACTGATTTTGGAATAACTTCACCAAAAACAAGAATAAGTAGAGTCATTATACCTGTAGCAACTCCGAGTCCAGCATGTTCAAATGCTCGAGTAAAATACACAGTTGCAACTGCTGTAGCACCTACATTTGCGATATTATTACCAAGTAAAATGATCACCAACATCTTCTGAGGTCGGTTCTTTAAAGCTTCAATAAGCTTAGCTCCACGTACATTCGCAGCTACTAAAGCTTGGATCTTCGCCCTACTTAGAGAGAAAAGAGCTGTCTCAGAACTTGAGAATAGTCCAGATAAAATTATCAGTGCTATGAGTAATATTAAACTCGACGAGTCAGGATCCATAGGATTGTGTAAATAACAAAACTTATTATAAAAAAATGGTTTAAAATAGCAAGTACATTTGCTAATCTTACGCTTGTTAATAAGCAGAACTACGATGAACTTTATATCAGTCAAAACTGAACTACAGAATTTAGTGTCTCAAGTTGTAGAAAAACTTTTTGTAGAAAAAGAAGTTGAGCTGTCAGCTCCTTCGGATCTTTCGCATGGAGACCTAACAACAAATATTTCACTACAGGTAGCAGCTGAATATAAAAAGAACCCAAGAGAAGTAGCTGAAGAAATAATAAATGAGCTCGAACTACCTGACTTCGTAGCAAAAGTAGAAGTTGCAGGCCCAGGTTTCATTAACTTCACTTTTTCAGATTCATATTTGATTGATCTACTGACAAAAAAAGAGTCAATTTTAGAAGTAAAGACTCAGAGTGAAAAAATCATCGTTGAGTATTCTTCACCAAACATTGCAAAACCACTTGGAATTCACCATTTGCTTTCAACAGCAATCGGACAATCCCTATCAAATATTCTTGAAGAAGTTGGTAACGAAATCCAAAGAACAAACTATATCGGTGATTGGGGAACCCAATTCGGTAAGTTAATGTATGCATACAAAGAATGGGGTGATGAAGAAACAGTAAAATCAGACCCAATCCCAGAACTACTACAACTATATGTAGAGTTCCACAATAAAGCAGAAGAAGACGACACGCTCGAAGACAAAGGGCGAGCAGAGTTCAGAAAACTTGAGGAAGGCGACGAAGAAAACAGAAAACTTTGGGAATGGATAGTAGAAATCAGTAAGCAAGAAATCAAAAAGATTTACGAATTGCTCGGAGGGATCCATTTCGACAACTACAACGGAGAATCTTACTTAGAGGACAGACTCGAAAAAATCCTAGAA